>NZ_JBEZKJ010000024.1:0-113795 GCF_040651675.1 Streptomyces sp. NPDC048415
GGTCACCCTCGTACTTCGCGGCGAGTTGCGGCGGCGCCCCGCTCAGCATCATCAAGGAGTACATCGAAAACCAGCAGCGCCCGCAGTAGACGGCTGAGGCCAACAGTGCAGACCCATGCACGCGCGCGGCTCAGAGCAGTCCAGAGAAGCGCTTCCTCCCGGGCGTGAACGCCCGGGGTTCCGCGCTAGATCATGCTGAAGACCCCTCCGCCGACCGCGACCGCCGGCCTGACGCACGAGCGCGAACTCCTCTGTTCCGAGGCGGAGTTCTACCGGGCGGCGGCCGTGGCCGGCGTCCCCGCGCCCCGGGCCGTGGGAGCCCGCTTCGACAGCCACCTCCTGATGACGCACTGCCCGGGAGTTCCCTGGAGTGACGTGCCGTCCAGCGAACACGCCCCGCTGAGAAGGGAGTTGGGTCGCATGGTGGCCCGCCTCCACGCCGTGACCGGTCCCGGTTTCGGCTATCCCTCAGGCGCCCTCGGCCCCCTGGCCGCCGACTGGCGCACAGCCTTCACCACCATGTACGACGCCGTCCTGGACGACGCCCGCCGCTTCCGGGCCTGGCTGCCCCGCCCCGTGGACGAGGTGGCCCGCACGGCGAAGGCGGCGTTCGACGCCCTGGACGAGGTCACCGTCCCTCGCCTCGTCCACTTCGACCTGTGGCAGGGCAACATCCTGGTGGAGCACTCGACGACGGGACCGCGCATCGGCGGTCTGATCGACGGCGAGCGAATGTTCTGGGGCGACGCCCTGGCCGACTTCGTCTCCCTCGCCCTGCTCGGTGACATCAAGCGGGACGAGGACTTCCTGACCGGCTACCAAGCGGCCGGCGGCCGGGCCGAGTTCGACACCCCGGCCCGGCAGCGCCTCGCCCTCTACCGCAGTTACCTCTACCTGATCATGCTCGTCGAAACCGTGCCCCGGGCGCCAGGCGACGAACACGTCGACCGGGTACGCGAGTCGGTGGCCCCGGAGCTGGTCGCGGCGCTCGACGAGATCGCCTAGCGCCTGTCCTCGGACGGCCCAGGGACCTCAGGCCGCGCTGCGCCACCTGCCCCCGTGCGCCCGGATGATCTCCGCGTACCGCTGCCCGCTGCCCTTCACCGTGCGCCGCTGGGTCTCGTAGTCGACGTGCACGAGCCCGAAGCGCTTGTCGTAGCCGTACGCCCACTCGAAGTTGTCCAGCAGCGACCAGGCGAAGTAGCCCGCGAGCGGAACGCCCTTGCGGACCGCCGACGTGCAGGCCGCGAGGTGCTGTTCGAGGTAGGCGGTGCGCTCGGGGTCGTCGACGCTTCCGTCGGGACGCACGGCGTCGGGATAGGCGGAGCCGTTCTCGGTGACGTACAGCTTGCGGGCGCCGTAGTCGTCCGTCAGGCGGAGCAGGAGGCTCTCGATGCCGGCGGCGTCGACCTCCCAGTCCATCCCGGTGCGGGGCACGCCGAGACGGCGGACGGTGCGGACGCGGGGAGCCGGTCCGGTGGGGTCGTCGGCGACGGTGGACGGGAAGTAGTAGTTGAGGCCCAGCCAGTCCAGCGGCTCGGCGATCGTCTCCAAGTCGCCCGGCAGCTCCGGGAGGTCGACGCCGTACACCTCGCGCATGTCGGCGGGGAAGCCGCGGCCGTGGACCGGGTCGAGCCACCAACGGTTGGTGTGACCGTCCAGACGGTGGGCCGCCGCGACGTCCTCGGGTCGGTCGGTGGCGGCCTCGATGCTGGACAGGTTGTTGACGATGCCGACCTGGGCGCCCGGCACCGCCGCGCGGATCGCCTGAGTGGCCAGGCCATGGCCCAGGAGCAGGTGGTACGAGGTGCGCACCGCGGCCGTGAGGTCCGTCCAGCCCGGAGCCATCCGGCCTTCCAGATGGCCGATCCAGGCCGAGCACAGCGGCTCGTTGAGCGTGGTCCAGTGCTGGACGCGGTCCCCGAGACGCTCCGCGACGACCGCCGCGTACGAGGCGAAGTGCAGCGCGGTGTCGCGGACCGGCCAGCCGCCCCGGTCCTGGAGCACCTGCGGCAGGTCCCAGTGGTACAGGGTGACGGACGGCGTGATGCCCGCCTCCAGCAGGGCGTCGATCAGCGCGTCGTAGAAGTCGAGCCCCTTGGCGTTGACCGGGCCGTCGCCGCCGGGCACCACGCGCGGCCAGGCGATGGACAACCGGTAGGCGTTGGTGCCCAGTTGCCGCATGAGCCCGATGTCCTCGCGCCAGCGGTGGTAGTGGTCGCAGGCGCGGTCCCCGTAGTCGCCGTTGTCGATCTTGCCGGGGGTGTGCGAGAAGGTGTCCCAGATCGACGGCGAACGGCCGTCCTCCGCCACGGCTCCCTCGATCTGGTACGCCGATGTGGCCGTGCCCCACAGGAAGTCCTGCGGGAGGGCGGCGAGGTCGATGGTCACGGAAGTCCCTTCGGAATGGGGAGTGTGGGTCACTTGACGGCTCCGGCCGTCAGCCCGGCGACGAGATAGCGCTGCAGGAGCAGGAAGCCCGCGACCACCGGAACGCTCACGACGAGCGAGGCGGCCATGATCTGGTTCCAGTACACGTTGTTGAGCGTGGAGTAGCCCTGGAGTCCGACGGCGAGCGTGCGGGTGGCGTCGTTGGTCATGACCGACGCGAACAGCACCTCGCCCCAGGCGGTCATGAAGGCGTACACGGCGACCGCCACGATGCCCGGGATCGCGGCCGGCACAACGACCCGGAACAGCGCGCCGAGCGGCCCGCAGCCGTCCACCAGCGCCGCCTCGTCCAGGTCGCGCGGCACCGAGTCGAAGTACCCGATCAGCATCCAGATCGCGAACGGCAGCGAGAAGGTGAGATACGTCAGGATCAGCCCGCCGCGCGAGCCGAACAGGGCGATGCCGGTGGCGTTGCCGATGTTGACGTACAGGAGGAAGAGCGGCAGCAGGAAGAGGATGCCGGGGAACATCTGCGTCGACAGCACGGTGACCGTGAAGACACGCTTGCCGCGGAAGTTGTAGCGGCTGACGGCGTACGCGGAGAAGACCGCGATCACCACCGAGCAGACCGTCGCCGCGCCCGCCACGATCAGCGAGTTCACGAAGTACCGCGCGAGCGGGATCGTCGACCAGATGTCGATGTACGGGCGGAACGTCAGGCTGCTCGGCAGCCAGCGGAACTTCCCCGTGACGTCCGCGAGCGGCTTCAGGGAGCTGGAGACCATGACGTAGACGGGCAGCAGGACGAAGCCGGCGAGCAGCGTGAGGAAGATCCGCCGGGACCAGAGGAAGGACCGCGGCGGCGCCATCGGCGAGCGGGGCGTCGCGGAGGCTCGGGAGAAGCGGGACGCCGTGGAGGTGCTAGACATCGGCCGTCTTCCTTCCTCGGGAGGTCAGCAGCAGGTAGACGCCCGTCACCACGAGCAGGAAGAGCAGCAGCAGGACGGACATCGCGGAGCCGGTGCCGAAGTTCCAGGTGACGAACGACGCCTGGTAGATGTGGACCGAGATGAGGTCCGCGGCCTCCGGCGCCGTCTTGCCGAACAGCACGTACGGCGTGTTGAAGTCGTTGAACGTCCACAGGAACAGCACCAGGACCAGTACCTGGTTGACCGGGCGCAGCGACGGCAGGGTGATGCGGCGGATCCGCTGCCACACGCCGGCCCCGTCGAGTGCGGCCGCCTCGTACAGCTCGCCCGGGATGTTCTGCAGCCCCGCCATGACGATGAGGAAGGCGAACGGCCAGCCCTTCCAGACGGAGACCGTGAGCAGCGCGTAGAAGCTGTTGTCGCCGATCAGCCAGAAGGACTGCTTGTCGGTGACGTGCAGCTGGTCGTGCAGGACGTGGTTCACCAGGCCGTTGTCGTGCTGGAACATGAATACCCAGGTGATGACCGCCGCGTACACGGGCAGCGCGTACGGGATGAGGAACAGGGCGCGCAGCAGGCCCCGGCCGCGGAAGGTGTCCTGCATGTAGATCGCGGCCGCCGTGCCGATCAGCCAGCACAGGCCGACCGACAGCAGGGTGAAGCCGATGGTGACGAAGAAGGAGTGGAGTAGCGCCTTGCCGACGGGGGCGCTGAAGTCCACCGACACCTTGTAGTTGTCGAAACCGGACCAGGGCGCGGTGCCCCAGTCGCGGATGTAGAACTGCGTGAGCTCCTTGAAGCTCATCACGATGCCGATCACCATCGGCACCAGGTGGACCAGGAGTTCGAGGACCAGGGCGGGCAGGAGCAGGAGGTAGGGCAGTCCGATGCGCTTGATCCGCCCGGGGCGGCGCGAGCCGCGCGCCGCACCGGGGGAGTCCTTGCGTACCGTCCGCTCGCCGGATTCGGCGGAGGCGGTCGTGGTGGTCATGACGGTCTCTGCACTCACTTCTTCGGCATCTGCTGCTGGGCCTTCTCGAGCTCGGCCTTCACCGACGCCGTGGTCACCGCGCGTCCGTCGGCCGCGGCGGCGAACAGGTTCTTGACCGCCGTACCGACCGCCGTCTCGAACTGCGACTCGTCGGCGACCTGGGGAAGCGCGGCGGCGCTCTTGGCGAGGGTGTCCTTGAGGACGGCGGTCGCCGGGGAGGTGAAGGCGGCGTCCGACTGAGCGGTCTTGACCGGCGGGATCGAGCTGTACGCCGTGTTGAGGATCTTCTGCTCCGCGTCGCCGGTCATGAACTTGACGAACTTCGTGGCGCCGTCGAGGTTCTTGGTGTTCTTGAAGACGGCCAGGTTGATGCCCGCGACCATCGAGTTGACGTTGGTGCCCGTCCCCGGAGTGCCGGACTGCACGGGCACCGGGGCGATGCCGTAGGCGTCCTCGCTCATGCCCTGGGACTTGAGGTTGGCGGACGCGGACTGCCACAGCAGCATGGCGTTCTTGCCCTTGGCGAAGTCGCTCACCGACTGGTTCTGCGCGTACTCGGCGTTGCCCGGGGCGATGATCTTGTCCTTGGCCATCAGGTCGACGTACTGCTTGACCGCGGAGACGACACCGTCGTTGGTGAAGTCCGGCTTGCCGTCGGCGGTGAAGAAGTCGGCGCCGTGCTGCTTGGCGAAGACGAAGGTGTGGTGGATGTTCTCCGACGGGTTCGAACCCTCCGCGCCCAGGCCCCACTTGCCGTTCTTGGAGAGCTTCTTGCCGTCGGCGATCAGCTCGTCCCAGGTGGCCGGCGGCTTCGAGATGCCCGCGTCGGCGAACAGCTTCTTGTTGTAGTAGAGGGCGTAGGCCATCGAGTACAGCGGCACCGCGGCCGGGTCCTTGGCCTGTGCGCCCGTCGAGCCGAGCGCCGAGTCGACGAAGCGGTCCTTGCCGCCGATCTTGTCGAAGTTCTTCGCGTCCCACGGCAGCAGCGCTCCCGTGGCCTGGAGCGAGGCGCTCCAGGTGTTGCCTATGTTGAGGACGTCGGGGCCCTGGCCCGAGGTGGTCGCGGTGAGGATCCGGTTGAGCAGATCCGACCAGGGCACGACCTCCAGCTTCACCTTGATCCCGGTCTGCTTCTCGAACTTGTCGAGTTCGGGCTGGAGGACCTTCTTGTCGACCTCGATGCTGGCGCCCTGGTTCGAGGCCCAGTAGGTGAGCGTCTTCGGCGAGTCGTTGGACCCGCCGCTCGACGAGCCGCCGCCACAGGCGGTCGCGGCGGTCAGCAAGGAGATGGTGACCGCACCGGCGGCCGCGGCTCGGATTCTGCGCATGGCTCAGGTGTCCCTTTCCAGAGGAGAGCCGCATGGGAGTGTGTTCACTTCCCGAACGGCCATCATGGCTTAATTTAGGACGTGAGTTAAGACCCGGAAGAAAGTCGCGTCAAGGGATCGCGCAGCGGTATCTTGCAGGTCGGGCAGGCCGGAAGGGACTCAACATGGCGGGGCGCAACGGGCGGACAGTGCGTGACCTGCGGCGGGGCAATCGCACCGCCGTACTGCAACGGTTGTATTTCGACGGGCCGATGAGCCGCTACGAGCTGGGCCCGGCCACCGGACTGAGTTCCGGTTCCGTCAGCAACGTGGTCGCCGAACTCCTCGCCGACGGACTGGTCGAGGAGGCGGGCAGCGTCGACTCCGACGGCGGCCGGCCGCGTACCCTGCTGCGCGTCGCGCCGGGCAGCGGCCACATGATCGGCGTGGACGTCGGAGAAACCCGCGTCCGGGTCGAGCTCTTCGACCTGACCCTCACCGAACTCGCCCGCACCGAAAGGCCGTTGGAGCACCAGGGCTACGACGTCGAGGTCATCGTCGGTCACATCCGCGACGGCATCGCGGAGGTCCTCGCCGCCGCGGGCATCGCACCCGACCAGCCTCTCGGCGTCGGCATCGGCGTCCCCGGCATCGTGGAACGCACCCCGGACCGGGGCGCCGTCGTACACGGGCAGACCATCGGCTGGGACGCGGTCCCCCTCGAAGCGCTGCTCCGATCCTCCCCCCAACTGCCCGAGAGTGTGCCGTACTTCATCGACAACGGCGCCAGGACGCTCGGCCAGGCCGAGATGTGGTTCGGCGGCGGACGCGGTGCCCGCAACGCGATCGTCGTCCTCTTCGGTTCGGGCGTCGGCGCCTGTCTCGTCACCCCCGAGGTCGAACACGGCCGGGCCGTCGAATGGGGCCATCTGACCGTACGGGTCCGAGGGCGCCGCTGCCGCTGCGGCGCACTCGGCTGCCTGGAGGCATACGCGGGGGCCGAGTCGCTGCTCGACCGCTGGCGCGAGGCGGGCGGGCGGCCACCGGCGGACACCGACGAGGAGACCGCGCTGACCGCGATGCTGGCCGCCGCCTATCCGCCCCTGGGCGGAGCGGCCGACCCCCTCGCGCTGGCCGTGCTGGAGGAGACCGCCGAGTACCTGGGCGCGGGCCTGTCCGACCTGATCAACCTCTTCCAGCCCGAGCGCATCCTCATCGGCGGCTGGGCGGGCCTCCAGCTCGGCTCCCGCTTCCTGCCCGCCGTACGCCGGCACGCGACCGCCTACGCGTTGCGACATCCGGCCGGGCGGGTGACGATCGATCTGGGCAGGCTCGGCCCGGACGCGGTCACGGTCGGGGCCGCGATCCTGCCGCTCGCCGACTTCTTCGCACGCGGTGGCCGCCGAGCGGAGTCCGCGCCACAGGGCCCCCCGCCCGCCTGGCGCACGGCTCTTCAGGAGCGGGCACCGCGCTGAGGTTTCGTCGGTCACTGCGGAGGTACCCGCGTGTCGCTCCAACGGCGCGAAGGGAGTATGTCGTGGTCGATCACCGCCACGAAGGGCCTGGTGAGAACGGCACGCCCGTCCCGCGGGACCTGCCGGACCAGCAGGCCCACGCGGGCGATGACCCGTGGGACGCCGAGCCCTCCGAAGACACCGGCGAGGGCAAGGAAGAACCCGCCACCGACGTGCCCGACACGGACGAGGCCGGCACCGGCAGACGGGGTGACCCGCGCTCGGACACCGTCCATCCCGAGCACCCCGGCCCGGAAGAGTCCACTGACTGAACCGTCCAGGGAGACCTCCATGGGTGTGACCGACCGGCTCCGCGACTGGCCCGTCTACCGACAGCTCACCGGCACGGACCGCACGGGCCGGGGCAGTGCCGCCAAGTCCCCGCACACCGAGCGGCTGCGCCCGCGTACCGACACCGCCGACCGGGTGGTGCAGTCCGTCTGCCCGTACTGCGCGGTCGGCTGCGGCCAGCAGGTCTACGTCAAGGACGAGAAGGTCGTCCAGATCGAGGGCGACCCCGCCTCCCCGGTCAGCCGCGGCCGGCTGTGCCCCAAGGGCTCGGCGACCCTCCAGCTCACCACCGGCCCGGCGCGGGAGCACCAGGTGCTCTACCGGCCCCCGCACGGCACGGACTGGGAGCCGCTCGACCTGGACACCGCCATGGACATGATCGCCGAACGGGTGATCCGCACCCGGCGCGAGACCTGGGAATGGGAGTACGACGGCAAACGCACCGCCCGCACCATGGGCATCGCGAGCCTCGGCGGCGCCACCCTCGACAACGAGGAGAACTACCTCATCAAGAAGCTGCTGACCGGTCTCGGCGTGGTCCAGGTGGAGAACCAGGCCCGGGTCTGCCACAGCTCCACCGTCGCGGGCCTCGGCACCTCCTTCGGTCGCGGCGGCGCCACCACCTTCATGCAGGACCTCCAGCACTCCGACTGCATCGTCATCGAGGGCTCCAACTTCGCCGAGTGTCACCCGGTCGGCTTCCAGTGGGTCATGGAGGCCAAGCTGCGCGGCGCCCGCATCATCCATGTCGACCCGCGGTACAACCGCACCAGCGCGCTCGCCGACCTGTACGTCCCGATCCGCGCCGGCACCGACATCGCCTTCCTCGGCGCGATCATCAACCACGTCCTCACCGAGGAGAAGGACTTCCGCGAGTACGTCCTGAAGTACACCAACGCCTCCACCCTGGTCAGCGAGGACTTCCGCGACACCGAGGACCTCGACGGCGTCTTCTCCGGCCTCGACGAGGACAAGCCCCACTACGACGCGAGCAGCTGGCAGTACGAGGGCGTCGAGGTGCAGCAGCCCACCGGCGAGGTCGACGAACAGTACGAGGAACGCGTCCACGACGTCGCGAGCGCCGAGACCCACGGCTCCGGCGGCGCCCGCACCGGCCACCGCGCCCCCACCGACGAGACCCTCCAGCACCCGCGCTGCGTCTACCAGGTCCTCAAGCGCCACTACGCCCGCTACACCCCCGAGATGGTCGAGGAGATCTGCGGCATCCCGCGAGACACCTTCCTGCGCGTGTGCGAGGACCTGACCGCCAACTCGGGTCCCGACCGCACCAGCGCCTTCGCGTACGCGGTCGGCTGGACCCAGCACACGACCGGCTCCCAGTTCATCCGCGCGGCCAGCGTCCTCCAGCTGCTGCTCGGCAACATCGGCCGCCCCGGCGGCGGTATCCAGGCGCTGCGCGGCCACGCCTCCATCCAGGGCTCCAGCGACATCCCGACCCTCTTCAACCTCCTCCCCGGCTATCTGCCGATGCCGCACGCCCACGCCCACATGACCCTCGACGACTTCGTGGGCGCCAGCCGCACGCAGAAGGGCTTCTGGGCCAACATGCGGGCATACTTCGTCAGCCTGCTCAAGTCCTACTACGGCGACGCGGCGACCCCCGACAACGACTTCTGCTTCGATCACCTGCCACGCCTCACCGGCTCCCACTCCACGTACGAAACGGTCATGGCCCAGCTCGACGGCGTCTGCAAGGGCTATTTCCTGATGGGCGAGAACCCGGCCGTCGGCTCCGCCAACACCCGCCTGCAACGCCTCGGCATGGCCAACCTTGACTGGCTGGTCGTGCGGGACTTCTCCCTCATCGAGTCGGCGACCTGGTGGAAGGACGGTCCCGAGATCGAGAGCGGCGAGCTGCGCACCGAGGACATCGACACCGAGGTGTTCTTCTTCCCGGCCGCCTCCCACACCGAGAAGTCCGGCTCCTTCACCAACACCAACCGCTGGGTGCAGTGGCACTACGCGGCCGTCGAACCCGAGGGCGACGCGCGCAGCGACCTGTGGTTCATGTACCACCTGGGGCGGCGCGTCAAGGAGAAGCTGGCCGGTTCGACCGACCCCATGGACCGCCCGATCCTCGACCTCGCCTGGGACTACCCGGTCACCGGCCCGCTCCAGGAGCCCGTCGCCGACGCCGTGCTCGCCGAGATCAGCGGCCACGGCCCGGACGGCGCCCCGCTGAGCGCGTACACCGAACTCAAGGACGACGGCTCGACGCGCTGCGGCTGTTGGATCTACTGCGGTGTGTACGCCGACGGCGTCAACCAGGCCGCCCGCAAGAAGCCCGAGTGGGAGCAGAACTGGGTGGCCGCCCAGTGGGCCTGGGCGTGGCCCGCCAACCGCCGCATCCTCTACAACCGTGCCTCCGCCGCCCCCGACGGCACCCCGTGGAGCGAACGCAAGAAGTACGTCTGGTGGGACGGCGACGCCGGCCAGTGGACCGGCCACGACATCCCCGACTTCGTTCCCGACCGCGCCCCCGACTTCGTACCGGACGAGGACGCCGTCGGAGCGGACGCGCTGCGCGGCGACGACCCGTTCATCATGCAGGCCGACGGCAAGGGCTGGCTGTACACGCCCGCGGGCCTCGAGGACGGTCCGATGCCCACCCACTACGAGCCCCAGGACTCGCCGTTCGGCAACGCCCTCTATCCGTCGACGCCACGCAATCCGGTGCGCCAGCTGCTGCCCCGCGAGGGCAACCGCTACCACCCGAGCGGCGACGAGAAGGGCGCCGACGTCTTCCCGTACGTCGTCACCACGCACCGGCTGACCGAGCACTTCACCGCGGGCGGCATGAGCCGCTGGTCGGAGTACCTGTCCGAACTGCAACCGGAGTTCTTCTGCGAGGTCTCACCGGCGCTCGCCGCCGAGCGCGGCCTGGAGCACGGCGGCTGGGCCACCATCGTCACCGCCCGCAACGCCGTCGAGGCGCGCGTGCTCGTCACCGAGCGGATCCGTCCCCTGAAGGTGCAGGGCCGCACGGTCCACCAGATCGGGCTGCCCTTCCACTGGGGGCCCAACGGGGTCTCCACCGGCGACGCGGCCAACGAGCTGATGGCCATCGCCCTCGACCCCAACGCCCACATCCAGGAGGACAAGGCGCTCACCGCCGACATCCGCCCGGGCCGCCGGCCGCGCGGACCGGACCTGCCCAGGCTGGTCGCCGCGTACCGCGAGCGTGCGGGAATCACCGAGAGGACCGGGACGGAGGTGAGGAAATGAGCGAGGAGACTCAGGAGCGCGTCGGCTTCTTCACCGACACCTCCATCTGCATCGGCTGCAAGGCCTGCGAGGTGGCCTGCAAGGAGTGGAACGCCATTCCCGAGGATGGGCTCTCCCTGACGGGCATGTCGTACGACAACACGCAGGCGCTCGGCGCGTCCACGTGGCGGCACGTCGCCTTCATCGAGCAGCCGAGGCCTGACGGCCGCACCCAACTCCCGCTGGTGGAGGGAGGGGCGACGGCGCAGGAGGCGGTCGTGGACGGCGGCGAGATGCGCTGGCTGATGTCCTCCGACGTGTGCAAGCACTGCACCCACGCCGCCTGCCTCGACGTCTGCCCCACCGGGTCGTTGTTCCGCACCGAGTTCGGCACCGTCGTCGTCCAGGAGGACATCTGCAACGGCTGCGGCTACTGCGTGCCCGCCTGCCCCTACGGTGTGATCGAGCAACGCCCGGCCGACGGGCGGGCGTTCAAGTGCACCATGTGCTACGACCGGCTCGGCGCGGGCCAGGAACCCGCCTGCGCGAAGGCCTGCCCGACCGAGTCCATCCAGTTCGGCCCGCTGGACGAACTCCGCGAACGGGCCGCGCTGCGCGTCGACCAGCTCCACGACGCCGGCGTCACCGACGCCCGCCTCTACGGGCACGACCCCGACGACGGCGTGGGCGGCGACGGCGCGTTCTTCCTGCTGCTCGACAAGCCCGAGGTGTACGGGCTGCCGCCGGACCCCGTTGTCACGACCCGCGATCTGCCCGCGATGTGGAAGCACGCGGGCGCGGCGGCCCTCTCGCTCCTCGGCGGCGTGGCGCTGGCCTTCGCCGCCGCCGGAAGGGGGCGGCGATGACCAGCTCCGACAGCTCAAGGCCCAAGGGGCGCAGGCGCCGTGGCGAGCAGCCGATGGTCCCGCGGGCCGAGTTCGAGTCGTACTACGGACGGCCCGTCATCAAGGCGCCGGCCTGGTCGGCCCAGGACATCGCCGGGTACTTCTTCCTCGGCGGGCTCGCCGGAGCGGGATCGGTGCTGGCCGCGGGCGCGCACCTCACGGGCCGTCCCCGTACGGCGACCGCGCTGAAGATCTCCTCGCTCACCGCGGTCTCGCTCTCCGCCGCCGCACTCATCCACGACCTGGGACGCCCGAGCCGTTTCCCGAACATGCTCAGGGTCTTCAAGCCCACCTCGCCGATGAGCGTCGGATCGTGGCTGCTGAGCGCGTACGCGCCCGCCGCGGGCGCCGCCGCGGCGAGTGCGGTGACCGGCAGGCTGCCGCGAGTGGGAGCCACCGCGACCGGCGCCGCCGCGCTGCTCGGCCCGGCCGTCGCCACGTACACCGCGGTCCTCGCGGCGGACACGGCCGTGCCGGCGTGGCACGGCGTCCACCGTGAACTGCCCTATCTCTTCGCCGCGTCGGCGACCGCGGCGGCGGCGGGCATGGCACTGGTCACCGGCCCGACGTCCGAGAACGCCGCCGCCCGCTGGGCCGCCGGGTCGGCTGCGCTCGCCGACCTCGCGATCACCGAGGCCGTCGAGCGCCGCCTCGGGCCGGTCGCCGAGACGTACCGGGAAGGCCGCGCGGGCACCCTTCTGCGCACCGCCCGGGCTCTCACCGCGGTCGGCGCCCTCGGCGGGGCCCTGCTGGGCGGCCGTCACCGCACCGCCTCGGCCCTGTCCGGCCTGGCCCTGCTCGCGGGCTCCGCCTGCACTCGCTTCGGCGTCTTCGCGGCGGGGATCGCCTCGGCCGAGGACCCCAAGTACACCGTGGTCCCGCAACGGGAGCGGGTGGAGCAGCGGCAGTAGACGACGGGGCGGGCCCTCGCATGACCCCCTGAGGTACATGACTCGTGAGGTAATCGACCCGGCCACGGCTTCCCGGAACCATGAAGGGCGTACCGACCCGCCCCTCACGTCACAGGATTCCGGGAGGACCCCATGCCGTACTTCGAGAGCCCCGTCGATGGCACCCGGCTGCACTTCGTCGACTACGGGCCCGCCGCAGGACAGGTGATCGTGTTCGTCAACAGCTCGTACTTCGGCACGGAGATGTGGGAGTACCAGATGCTGCCGCTGGCCGAGGCCGGGTACAGGTGCGCCGGGTTCGACCGGCGGGGGCACGGCCGCTCGGACGACGTGTGGGGCGGCTTCGACCTCGACAGCCTCGCCGACGACGTCAACGGGCTGCTCAGCCACCTCGAGCTGCGGGAGGTGACGCTGGCCGGGCACTCGCTGGGCACCGCCGAGGTCGTCCGCTGCCTGACCCGCCACGGGGTCGAGCGGGTGGCCCGGGTGGCGCTGGTCGCGGGCATGGTGCCGGGGGCCGCCCGGTCCGCGGATCACCCCGGGGGCGTCGACCCGGCGCTCGTCGAGGCCGGCAACGAGACCTTCCGGCGCGACCGGTCCGCGTTCTTCGCGGACGGCGCCCGCGCCTTCTTCGCCCTCGACCTCGCCGGCAACGAACTCTCCGAGGCCTATGTGCAGTACATGGTCGACCGCTGCCACGGATCGACCGCGCGCGCCGGGGCCGCCCTGGGCGACCTCGTGGTCACCCTGAACGTGGCCCCCGAGCTGGCCAAGCTCGACCTGCCCGTCCTCGTCGTGCACGGCACGCACGACACCTCCGCACCGCTGGACCTGACCGGCCGGCGGACAGCGCAGCTGCTGCCCGACAGCACGCTCAAGATCTACGAGAACGCCGGCCACGGCCTCTTCGCCACGCACCGGGAGCAACTCACCATGGATCTGAGGGAGTTCATGACCAGCCGATGACCGCGCCCGGTCCCGGCCATCTCACGCGAACGCGTTCACCCCGGTCAGCTCCGCCGACATTTCCCACAGCCGAGCGGCCTGAACGGGGTCGATCGCGTAGTCGCGTACGCCGACCCGGGTGCCGTCCGCCGGAGCGGGCTCGGCGATGTCGCAGTCCTCGCAGTACACGCCGCCCATGCCCGCCAACTGCGGCGACGTCGCGGCCCACACCTGGGTGGCCGCGCCCTGCTCGGGCGTCTTGAAGCCCTCGGGGTTGAGCGGGGTGCCGTTCTCGTCGATCCAGCCCCGGTCCACCATCTCCTGCTGGGGGAGATGGCGCTGCAGGGGGGTGAGGATGCCGCCGGGGTGCAGGGAGAAGGCCCGGACGCCGGACTCCTGGCCGAGCCGGTCGAGGTGGACGGCGAACAGCACGTTCGCCGTCTTCGCCTGCCCGTACGCCTCCCACTTGTCGTAGCCGCTCTTCCAGTGGACGTCGTCCCAGCGGATCCCCGAGTAGTGGTGACCGGCTGAGGACACGGACACGATGCGTGCCCCGCCCGGCTCGATCGCCGGCCAGAGCCGGTTGACGAGGGCGTAGTGGCCCAGATGGTTGGTGGCGAACTGGGTCTCCCAGCCGGGCCCGACCCGGGTCTCCGGGCAGGCCATGATCCCGGCGTTGTTGATGACGATGTCGACGAGGCGGTCCGAGGCGAGGAAGCGCTCGGCGAAGGCGCGCACGCTCCGCAGGTCACCGAGGTCGAGTTCGTCCACCTCGGCCCCCTCGATGCCGTCCAGTGCCTCCCGAGCGGTGGCCGGGCGCCGTGCGGGGACGACGACGTGGGCGCCCGCCTTGGTGAGCGCGCGCGTCGTCTCCAGGCCGAGGCCCGAGTAGCCGCCCGTGACGATCGCGAGCTTTCCGGAGAGGTCGATTCCCTGAAGGACGTCGTCGGCGGTGCTCCGGGCACCGAAACCCGAGCCGATCTTGTGCTGTGCAGTGCTCATACGTCGCACGCTACGAATTGGAGTGGACTCGAAGTCAAGCGAACACCCAGGAGGTGGGTGTCCGGTGCAAGGAAAAGACCCCGACCGGACGGGGGAATCGCGGTCGGGGCCGTCTGTGGTGGGCACGGATGGCGGTCGCCTCTCGGCGAAACGCTCCACAGGGCTTCAGCCGAACGATCGTCCCTGTGGGCAAAAGGTGAGGCCCGGGGACACTGTCCCATCCGCACCCACGGTTTGTTCAACGGGTAACTACCGATGGGTGTTCCCCGGGACGAGGGCGTAGGAGGTGAGGTATGTCACCCCGTCAGGTTTTCACCGCGACCGCGCCGAACTGGGGAACCACGGCGGCGGAGCCGGGCTCGGCGCGCCATCGCGAGCACGAGACGAGTCCCGGTGTGACGAGGTCCAGGCCGTCGAAGAACGCCGTGATCTCCGCGCGGGTGCGTGCGGTGATCGGCGGGGTGGCGTTCTCGTTCCAGAACTTCATGGCCTCGACGTTGCCCTCGCCGCCGAGGTCGGCGTCGGTGGTGGGGTGGGTCAGGGCGAGAAGGCTGCCCGAAGGGACCGTGGCCATGATCCGGCGCACGATGTCCTGCGCCTCCCCGGTGTCGAGGACGAAGTTGAGGATGCCGAGCATCATGACCGCGACGGGACGGTCCAGGTCAAGGGTGGCCGTGGCGCCCTCGACGATGGCGTCCGGGTGGTGGACGTCGGCGTCGATGTAGTCGGTGGTTCCCTCGGGAGTGCTGGTCAGCAGGGAGCGCGCGTGGACGAGGACGATGGGGTCGTTGTCGACGTAGACGATCCGCGACTCGGGTGCGATCCGCTGGGCGATCTCGTGCGTGTTGTCCAAGGTCGGCAGTCCGGTGCCGATGTCCAGGAACTGACGCACTCCACGGTCGTCGGCCAGGTACTGGACAGCGCGGCCCAGGAAATCGCGGTCCGCGCGGGCCACGTCGCGAATGACCGGGAACATGGACGCGACCTGATCGCCGACCGCCTGGTCGATCTCGTAGTTGTCCTTCCCGCCGATCCAGTAGTTCCAGACCCGGGCGTTGTGCGCCACGCTCGTGTCCAGCCTCGGAGATCCGCCCGAGGGGCGCCGGCTCTCACTCACGTCTTTTTCCTCCCTGGGCACCCGTGCCGTCTCATGGGCGCATACGGCCGCCGCGGCGGCACCGGAACGTCGCCGCCATTGTGCCGCCCCTTGATCACGGCGTCCCGGGATTCGTCACACGTCCGCAGCCAGCGGGCTGTCGCCCAGCAGAGCGAGCAGGTGAGCCGGATCCCGATAGATCGCGCTCGCCCCGGCGTCCTCCAGGTCGGCGCGAGGAATACCGCCGGAGAGCATGCCCACGCAGGTCACGCCGGCGCGGGTGCCCGCCCGCATGTCCCAGACGGTGTCGCCGACGAAGACGGCGCGCTCGGCCGGGACGCCGACCAGTTCGAGGGCGTGCTCGATCGGCTCGGGCGCGGGCTTGCCCTCCTCCACGTCGTCGGCGCTCGCCGTGGCCGCGATGGCGTCGTCGGCGGCGATCGCACGGCGCAGCGCGCTCAGCTCGGGTCCGCTCGCCGAGGTGGCGAGCACGACGCTCCAGCCGTTGCCGTCCAGGCGGCGCAGCAGCCGCCCGGCGTCCTGGAAGGCAGGCAAGCGCTCGAAGTACGTGCCGTACAGGGCCGTGTGAGCGTGGCTGAGCGTGTCGACCTCTTCGGGGTCCCGCTCCTTGCCGAGGAGATGGGCGATGAGGTCGGCGGAGCTCAGCCCCACCGCCCGGTGGATGGCCTGCATGGGCACGTGGTGGCCGGCCTGTCGCAAGGCCTCCCACCACGTCGTCACATGAAGGTGATTGGTGTCGACGAGAGTGCCGTCGACATCGAACACGGCCGCCCGCTGCATAAGCCGTCCACTCCTCCCGTCGTCTCGTACTGCAGATCACCCACCCCGCGCCCCGAGCGCACCCATCGCACCGCCCGAGTACCACCTCAGCCGCCGCTCACGCGTGCCGGCGTCTGCCGGTTCGCGGCCCAGGCCAGCAGCTCCGGCGCGGTCCACGTGGTGATCACGCGCTCGGCGGGGACCCCGCACTCCTCGGCCCGCACGCAGCCGTGGATCTGCCAGTCGAGCTGGCCGGGGGCGTGCGCGTCGGTGTCCAGGGAGAACAGCACGCCCGCGTCGACCGCGCGGCGCAGCAGCCGGCGCGGCGGGTCGAGCCGCTCGGGACGGCTGTTGATCTCCAGGGCCGTGCCGGACTCCGCGCAGGCCGCGAAGACGGCGTCCGCGTCGAACTCCGACTCGGGCCGGCCGCGCCCGGTCACCAGACGGCCCGTGCAGTGTCCGAGCACGTCCGCGAGCGGATTGCGCACGGCGGTGACCATACGACGGGTCATCGACCTCGCGTCCATGCGCAGCTTGGAGTGCACGGAGACCACGACCACGTCGAGTTGGTCCAACAACTCGGGCTCCTGGTCGAGCGATCCGTCGTCGAGGATGTCGCACTCGATACCGGTGAGCAGCCGGAAGGGGGCCCATTGTTCGTTGAGTTCCGCCACCACGGCCAGTTGCCGGCGCAGCCGCTCCGGGGACAGTCCGCGTGCCACGGTCAGCCGTGGGGAGTGGTCCGTGAGCACCGTCCACTCGTGGCCGAGCCGGGCCGCCGTCCGGCCCATGTCCTCGATCGGGCTGCCGCCGTCGGACCAGTCGGAGTGCACATGGCAGTCGCCGCGCAGCAGCGCCCGCAACCGCTCACCTCCCCGCGCGAGCGGTGCCCCGGCCTCCCGCTCCAGCTTCTCCAGATATCCCGGCACCCCGCCGGCCAGCGCCTCGCGCACGACCTGCGCCGTCTTCGGTCCGATCCCCTTCAGGGACTCCAGGGATCCGTCGGACGCACGCTCCTGAACCTCGTCGGCGGACAGCCCGGCCAGCACGGCCTGCGCGGTGCGGAAGGCACGTACGCGATAGGTGGGGGCCTGGGCCCGCTCCAGCAGGAACGCGATCCGGTCCAGGGCCTCTACGGGGTCCATCGGCACCTCCTCGCGGCGGCTCCCTGCGGCGTCCGCCGGTTCCTCTCCAGGGTTGCCCAGCCCTCGTCGGCCCGCACTGCGGATGAACAACCCCTCCGGCATGACTGCCGCCCGCCCGCTCACCTGGCTGGACGAACAGGCGGACTTCCGCCCTCCCATCACGTCAAGGGCCGTCGGGGCGGCGGCGCTCGACCCGCTCAGCCGCTGACCCACGCAAACAGTTTTACGCTCTAGACATGACCGAAATCGCGAGCCCCCACATCTCTCGTCCGCGGATCATGGTGCTCGGGGTACAGCCGGGCAGGCCGCCGTTCCGCATCATGGAGATCGACGGCGAGGTGGTCGGTGAGGCGAAGGCGCTCACGGACGTCCTGGAGACCGCCGCGGCCTACGGCATCACCGTCCACGATCTCGACGATCCCGAGGTGGTCCGCTGGGTGGGCGGCGACAAGCTCACCTGGTACCCGCGCTAGAACCGGGCGGGGACCAGGACGCCGGGTCACGCCCCGGCAGCGCCCGCCCGCCCGCCCGTGCCGTGGCGGCAGCGGCCGGCGATGCCGTGCGAGCGCCCGACAGCGGCTCGGGGAGCGCGCGGACCTGCAGGTCTCGCGCCGGTGTGAGCCCTGAGGGGATGAATGTCCTCGCACCCCAGCAAAGATCATCATTCGGTGGGAACCGCGCATGGGCCCGCTCCCACCAGGGCACGTTGATCTTGCCGGGTGATCACGACCACCCCGGCGTTCCCTCTTCCCACCGGGAGTCGTCATGTTCCGTGGCTTCGCCATGCCCGCAGCCGCTCTCGCCGCCACCGCGCTCCTCGGCGCTGCCCCCGCCCCCGCCATCGGTGTGCCGTCGGCCGGGGACGTGTGCTTCTGGACGGCCGCCGGACAGCACGGCTCCTCCTGGTGCTACACACCACCGGGTTATACGGACGTCCCGGAGTTCCTGCACGACAAGGCCGCCTCCTTCCGTTCCAACGCCGACACCGCCGTGTACGCCATCGACTGGGGCCGCGACACCTGTTACTACCGGCTGATTCGCGCACACGACCTGGCCGACAACTGGCCCTGGGGCGCCCGCCTCGACGGCGTCTCCGATACGACGATGGGCTGCGAGGTCGGCTGACGCGTGCACCCGCTTCGCACCCTCAAGTCGCCTGTCAGGACGGTGTCGGCGCTCCTCGCGGTATTGGGAGCGCTGACGGTCATGGGATGCGCCGCCACCGGGCCGGAGGCGACGAGCACGACGGCCGGGCGGGGCGCCCTGGTCCTGCCCACCACCGAGCGCGGCATGGACGACCTCATCGACACCGCCCAGCGGGTGCTCGTCGAGCGTTGCCTGGCCCGCCGGGGCCTGACCGTGCGCCGCGCCCCGGACCAACCGCCCCCCTCACCCGAGGAAGACCGCCGGCTGCAGGTCGCCCTCTTCGGCCGGGGCCGTCGCGAGCTGTCCGTCACCCTCGCCACCGGCTACACGGTCACCGCCCACACCGACGGCTGCCTGGCCGCCGCACAGGACGAGCTGTACGGCGATCAGCGGCTCTGGTTCCGGACCCGGGTCGTGGTGAACAACCTGCGGGCCGAGGCCCAGCAGCGCATGAGCCGCGATCCCGACTACCGCGCGGCCAGGGCCCGCTGGACCCGCTGTGTCGCCCCGGCGCATGGGCCCCGGCGTGAACGCCCCGACCCGGCCCGCTCCGCCCGCTGCTCACACCGCAGCGGCCTCGCCGGGCTCCGCGCCCGCCTGGAACCGGCCCTGCTGGAGCGGGTCCGCGCCGACCGGCGCGACCAGCTGACCACCTACCGGCAGCTGCGCACCCGCGCACTGCGCCGCGCGGCGGCCCTGTACGCCGAGCGGGCCGCCCCCGTAACACCAGAGAAAGGCAGTACCTCCTCGTGATCACCGAGCGCCTCGCCACCTCCGCCGCCGCGGCCCTGCTCGCCCTCGGGAGCGGCCTGGCACTCGCCACGCCCTCCGGCGCGGCGGACTGTCCCAGCGGCAACTTCTGCGTCTGGGAGAACGCCAACTTCGACGGTCAACGCGCCAACTGGTCGGGAGACGACGGCTGGTGGGAGAGCTGGATCGCCGACTCCGACTCCTCCTGGGCCAATCACGGCATCTCGGGACCGGGCGTGAAGGACCACGTCAAGGTCTACGAGGACGCCTGGCAGGGCGGCGACATGACGATCTGCCTCACCCCCGGCGAGGAGGTCGGCTACAACGGCGTCGCCAACGACCGGGGCGACTCGCACACCTGGGCCATGACCTGCTGACCGGCTGACAACCGGCCGCCCGGTTCCGTCCGTCCGCGGTGGGGGCCGCGGGCGGACGGTCAAGAATGCCGGGCCGATGAGCGTGGCCCCGCATGCGGGAAGGCAGGGCGGATGAGCGTGGCCCCACCTGCGGGAAACGCAGGGCCGAGGAACACTGCCGTGCGTGCTGGGCCGAGGAACGCGGTCGGCACTTCCCGGCCCAGGAACACGACCCGGATGCCGGGCCGATGAACGCGGAGGGTCCGGCCGGGGCACCGCCCAGCCGGACCCTCCGTCCGCTCGCCCGAGCGGTCTCTCAGCCCACCGTCCACTTTTGGTTCGCCGCGCCTGAGCACGACCAGATCTGCAGCCGCGTGCCGTTGGCCGAGTTGTTGCCGGTGGCGTCCAGGCACTTGTTCGCCTGCGGATTCACGATGTCGTGGGCGGCGGAGACCGTCCACTTCTGGTTGGGGCCGCCCGTGCAGTCCCACAGCTGGACGGTCGAGCCGTCCGCCGTGCCGTTGCCTGTGACGTCCAGGCACTTGCCCAGGGCGCGGATCGTGCCGTCCGAGGAGACCGTCCACTGCTGGGCGGCGCTGCCGTTGCAGTCGTAGAGCTGTACGGGGGTGCCGTTGGCCGTGTTCGCTCCGGCCACGTCCGCGCACTTGCCCCCGAGGCCCGTGATCGGAGCGCCGGTGCCGCCCGCGGTGTCGCCGGTCGTCACCTTCACCTCGTCCACGACGAGCTGCTGCGGGAAGACGGTGGAGCCGTCGGGGTCGCCCGGCCAGTACCCGCCGACCGCGAGGTTGAGGATCAGGTAGAACGGCTTGTTGAACACCCAGGTGTTGCCGCCGAGGTCGGCGGGTGTGCGCCGCTGGTAGACCGTGCCGTCGACCGACCAGGTGATCGAGTCGGGGGCCCAGTCGACGGCGAAGGTGTGGAAGGCGTCCGCGAAGGCCTGGCCGCCGGGCAGGGAGTACGCGGCGCCGATGCCGCCCGAGCCGGAGTATCCGGGACCGTGGATCGTGCCGTGCACGGTCGAGGGCTCGTAGCCGACGTTCTCCATGACGTCGATCTCACCGGAGTTCGGCCAGCCGACCTGCCCGAGGTCGTTGCCGAGCATCCAGAAGGCGGGCCACATGCCCTGCCCGCGCGGGATCTTCATCCGGGCCTCGACATGGCCGTACGTGGTGGTGAACTTCCCGGCCGTGTTGAGGCGGGCGGAGGTGTACTGACAAGTTCCGTACCAACACTGGTAGTTGGACGGATTCTCCTTGCGGGCGGTGATCACCAGGTGGCCCTGCCCGTCCAGGGCCGCGTTCTTGTTGCCGGCCGTGTAGTACTGCCGCTCGTGGTTGTTGACGTTGTCGCCGGTCTCGATCTGCCACTTGGAGGAGTCGACGGCCGAACCGGCGGCCCCGTCGAAGGTGTCCTGGAACGTCACCGCCGCGGCGGCCGCCGCGGGGCCCGCGTGAGCGGGAGCGATGGCGGCCGACGCGACGAGCGCGGCGGACAGCGCGGCAAAGAGACATCTTCGGAGCAGGCGCGGGGAGTCCATGACTCTCCCTTCTGTACGGCGACCCGTGGGACCAGTGGGCCGGCTGAGGTGGGGGGACATGCTTCGCCTCTTGATTTAAGAAGTGAAGTAAGGGGGTGTCAAGAGTCTGGTCCGTACCATTGTTTGACGATGGCTCGGGCTCCCCGCCTCGTGGGCTCAGACCTCCGCGTTCCCCGTCTTCGAGCGGCGCCGCCAGATGCGACGACGGCTTCGCGGATGCACCGCCCGGCCGAGCCGTCGACCCAGCAGCAGATAACCCACCAGCGCCCCGGCCGTGTTGAGGATGACGTCGTCGATGTCGAAGGCGCGCCCGGTGATGAGCGCCCCCTGCACCAGCTCGACCAGCAGCATGACCACCGCCGTGAGCGCGGGAACGCGCAGGATTCCCCGGGCCCTTGGGGCCAGCATGGGCAGCAGCACCCCGAAGGGCACGCCCAGCAGCAGGTTCCCGCCGATCTGCTTGACCGCGTCGCGCAGCTCCGGCTGGGAGAGGTAGGCGCGCAGGGAGCGGCCGGGGTGGAGGTTGCTGTGGACCAGCGCCCGCGACGCCGGGGACGGCTCCAGTGTCAGCCGGGCCAGCGCCGCCGCGAACGCCACCATGGCCGCGAAGGCGAGCAGCATGGCCAACAGCCGCACGGCAAGCGGAAGCACCCGCTTCCGCGAGGGCGCCGGTGACCGGCGACCGGATGCCGACCCCGGTGTCCGGCGACCGGATTTCGAGGCACGTGTGCGTGACGCCGTACGGACCATGCGATCCTCCCGGTTTCAACTGCCCTTTGAGTAAAGGCGGTTACCCGCGATAGCGGTGTCGATGCCGAGCGGCAGGGTGGCTGGGACCGCTGTGCCGCCAGGTCGTCGGAGTCCGTGCCGCCGCGATGTGCGGCCTGCCCGGCCGGTTTCCCTTCGCTCCACCAGGGCACTCCGGGGACCAGGCCGTCGCGCGTCGCCGCCGAGCGAAGGCGCGACGGTGCTTGGATGGCGCGACGCGAACATTTCTGGTCAAAGTGGCGATCGAGGGACCGCGGAGGTGGCCGATGACGAACCGAAATACGGCGCCGCGTACCGCGCTCGAAGTCCTCGCGTGGTGGGCCGCGCTCGCTCTGCTGTGGCTGGTCCTCATCTCCGCCGTGGACACACTGGAACTGATCGTCGGAGCGGCCGTGGCGCTCGTCGGCGCGGTCGCGGCGTGGGGCGCGCGGCGGGCGGTGAGCGGGCGGTGAACGGCTGGACCATCGCGGCGACGGCCGCGCTCGCCGGGGGACTGGGGACCGCGGTGTGGGGCGTGGCCACCGGACCGCTGAAGAGCCGAGTCGTCGCCCAGAACCTGTCCACGTCGCTGGCCTGTCCCTGCCTGCTGCTCCTCTCCCAGGGCTATACCCGACCGTCGTACGTCGATCTCGCCCTGGTCCTCGCCCTGCTGGGTCCCGTCGGCACCCTGGTCTTCGCCCGGCTGCTCGTCGACGACCTCAACGAGGATCCGCCGAAGGCCTGGGGGATCACCTTCGCGGTGGCCGGATTCGGCGCCGTGGTCGTTCTCGTGCTGTGCGCGGTCACCGGCCCCGGTCGGGCGATGGTGAAGCTCCTGGTGATCGGCGCCCTGCTGATCAGCGGCAACCTCGTCGCGTCCCGGGCCCTGTCCGGCGGATTCGCGGAGAGCCGTCATGGATGACCCCCTCATCGTCGTCGCTCTCCTGCTGGTCGCCGCCGCCGCGACCGCGGCCGTCGCGACACGTGATCCGGCACGCCAGGCGCTCGTGCTGGCCGTCCTGGGCACGGCACTGGCCGTTCTGTTCACCGTCCTGCAGGCGCCCGACGTCGGCCTGTCCCAACTGTCGGTGGGCTCCGCCCTCACCCCCCTGCTGCTGCTCCTGTCGGTGCGCAAGGTGAGACGGCGACAGCGGACGAAGGAGAAGGGGAAGTGACGCGGCGTGTACGGCTGTGGATCCTCGCCGCGGGCGGCGCGGGCCTCGCGGCGCTCCTGGTCGCCGCCTGCCTGAAGCTGCCCGACTTCGGCGGAACCTGGCATCCCTACGGCGCCAGGGCGGTGCGCGAGTCCCTCGCCCGGCACACCGCCAACACCATCGCGTCCGTCAACTTCGACCAGCGCGCCTTCGACACCCTCGGCGAGATGACCATCCTCTTCGCCTCGGTCCTCGGCACGGTCGTCCTGCTGCGGCAGACCCGGGACGAACGGCGTGCCCCGCCCGAATCCGAGGACGTGGCACTGCCCGTCCGCCGGTACGCGCTGATCGTGCTGCCCGTGGCCGTCGTGTCGGGCCTGTACATCATCGCCCACGGGCAGCTCAGCCCGGGCGGCGGCTTCCAGGGCGGCGTGGTCACCGCGACCGCCCTGCACCTGCTCTACCTGGGCGCCGACTACCGCGCCCTGGAACGGATCCGGCCGGTCGGCCTGTACGAGGTCGGCGACGCGCTCGCGGCCTCCGCCTACCTGGTCCTCGGCCTCGCGGGAGTACTGGCGGGAACCGCCTTCCTCGCCAACACACTGCTTCCGTACGGCACCTTCAACACCCTGTCGTCCGGCGGGACCGTGCCTCTCCTGAACGCGGCCATCGGCATGGAGGTCGCCTGTGCGGTCGTCGTGCTGCTCGCCCGCTTCCTGGACCAGGCCGTCGAGATCGAGGAGGAGAGTGGGAAGTGAGCCGGCCGTGATGTCCGTACTGCCCTATCTCGTCGCCACGTGGATCTTTCTGGTCGGCTGCTACGGCATCGCCACCAGCCGGAACCTGATCCACGCCGTGGGCTGCCTGGCGGTCTGCCAGTCCGCCACGTACGTCCTGCTGCTGGCCGTCGGCTATCGCGACGGCGGCACCGCGCCCGTCTTCTCCGACGTGAAGCCCGGTTCCCGCCCGGTGGTGGACCCGGTGGTGCAGGCCCTCGCCCTCACCGACGTGGTCGTGGGCGCCACCGTCACCGCGCTGCTGCTCGCCCTCGTCATGCAGATCTCCAAACGGCACGGCACGGTCGACCCCGACGAACTAGTGGAGCTGCGCGGTTGATGAACCACCTGCTGCCGTTGCTCGTCGCCGTACCGCTGCTCGGGGCAGGACTGCTCGTGGCGAGCGGCCGACGGCTGCCGCGCGCCGTGGCCGAGACGGTGGGCTGCGCCGTCTCCGCCGGTACGGCCGCGCTCGCGATCGTGCTGCTGCTGAACTCCTCGCCGCCCCTGGTCGAGTGGGTGGGGGACTGGGTGCCCAAGGGGGGCGAGAGCGTCGGGATCGTTCTCGTCGGGGACGGCGCGGGGCTCGGCATGGCCGCGCTCGCCTCGCTGCTGACGCTGGCGGCACTGGCGTACTCCTGGCACTACTTCGACGAACCGCCACGCCACCACGCGGGCTCCTTCCCCGCACTGATGCTGCTCTTCCAGGGCGGCATGTGCGGCTTCGCCATCGCGGGCGACCTCTTCAACGCCTTCGTGTTCTTCGAGCTGATGAGCGTCGTCGCCTACGCGCTGACCGGTCATCGCGTCGAGGAGGCGAAGGCCGTGCAGGGCGCGCTGACCTTCGGGGTCGTCAACTCACTCGGCGCGTATGCCATGTTGATGGGGATCGGGCTGCTCTACGCGCGCACCGGCGAGCTCGCCATGGTGAAGATCGGCCGCGGTCTCGACGCGCACGGCGGGCCCGACGCCCTCACCCTCGCGGCCTTCGTGCTCGTGCTGATGGGACTGCTGGTCAAGGCCGCGGCCGTGCCCTTCCACTTCTGGCTGCCGGACGCGCACGCGGTCGCGCCGACACCGGTGTGCATGCTGATGTCCGGGGTGATGGTCGAACTGGGCGCGTACGGCGTCTGGCGGGTGTACGGAGTTGTCTTCTCCGGGCCTGGCGGGATCCCGGTGGCCGACGTGGAGCGGGCGCTGCTCGTCCTCGGCGTGCTGACGAGCGTGGTCGGCGCGGTCATGTGCTGGTATCAGCGGCATGTGAAACGGCTGCTCGCGTACTCGACGGTCGCCCACATGGGGCTCTTCGTGATCGGCATCGGCTCGCTCACCCCCGAGGCGGACGACGGTGTCGCGCTGTACATCCTGGGGCACGCGGGCGTGAAGGCCGCCCTGTTCGCCTGCACGGGCATCCTGCTGGACCGGTTCGGCTGCGTCGACGAACATGTGCTGCACGGACGCGGTAAGCCGCTGCGCGGGGTGGCCGTGCTGTTCGTCGTCGGTGGGCTGGCCCTCTCCGGGCTGCCGCCCTTCGGCACCGGGCTCGGCAAGGCGGTCACCGAGGAGGCCGTCGGTGGGCCGCTCATCGTGCTGTTCGTCGCCGTGTCGGCGGTGACCGCGGGCGCGGTGCTGCGGGTCGCCGCCCGGGTGTTCTTCGGTCTGGGCCCCCGGCCCAGTGACGAGTCGTCGTACGAGACCACCGGCACCGGCGAGGAACCGGAGTCCCGGCACCGGCTGAACCGTGTGCCGGACACGATGACCGCCGTCCCCGCGCTGCTGCTGGCCGCTGCCCTCGCCATCGGTGTGGCGCCCGGCTTCGCCGGTGTGGTCGGGCACGCCGTGAGCGAGGCGGGGTCCGGCGGGGCGCTCACCTCACCCCACTGGACCCTTGCCGGGGTGCTCCTCGGCCTGACCTCGACGGTGCTGGCTCTGGGCCTGGCCGCGCTCGCGGTGACCCGTCCCGAGCTGCTCGGCGAGCAACGCTGGACCGAGCCGCTCAGGCGCCTGCAGTCGGGCCACATCGGTGACTACGTGGCCTGGATGCTGGCGGGCGCGGCCCTGCTCGGAGCGCTTGCGCTGCCGGGGATCCTGTCCTAGGTGTTCGGTGCCTTCGCGTAGTCCTGTGCCATGCCTCCCGCGAAGTCGTACACGACTACCTGTTCGTCGCCCACGACCCACGCGTCGTGCCCGGGCGGGCACACGAACACATCGCCGGGGCCGACTTCGCTTTCGGCGCCGTCGTCCATGTGGAGGCGCATCCGTCCCTGGACGACATATCCGTTGTGGTGGATTTCGCAGCTCTTGGTCCCCGCGATGGGGGCCACGGACTCGGACCAGCGCCAACCCGGCTCGAAGGTCCCCACGGCGAAGTCGAGCCCGGTCAGATGGACCGCCTCGAGGTGACCGCGGGGGAAATCACGCCGCTCATCCGGCTTCTCGACCGTCTTGACCTCAAGCATGACGGCTCCCTTCACTCGCCCCCTCCATCGTCTGCCCGCGGCCGGGGCTCTGCCATCCGGGGAGCCGCTCTCCGACGGACTGTTGCCCCACGAGTGTGGGAGCGCCTCCATGGATGCCATGTCAACGTCACTCCACACAGGCGACCCGCTCCGGTCCGCACTCGGCGTGCTCCTCGCCGGGGGCCCTGACCCGTGGCGGCGGCAGCGACCCCGTCGGCATCAAGTCCAAACCGCGTTCACTCTGGGCGGCACGGTGTGCGGCGTGACGTGACGTACGCGGTCAGGCGCCGTAGGTGACCGTCACCTCCTTGAATCCCAGAGAACGCAGCAGGCCTTGGAGCATGCCGGTGGTGTTCTGCTCGGCACGTGAGGTGAGGCGGCTGTCCTTCGCGGCCTCGCCGATGTGCTTGGCCGCGAGCCGCTGCACAGCCCGCTCGTCGTTCGGGTTGTCCGAGAAGATGTCGCCGATCCGGTCGAGGAGACCGCGCTGTTTGGAGACGGCGTAGGAGTGGTCGGGGTCGAGCGCGGGCTTGCCCAGCGCCGCGTGCGGCAGCCGGAGCGTGGCCGACGTACGGTCGCCATTGACCGTCACGTCCTTGTCACCGAGCGTGCCGAGGTCGACATAGGCGTCCACGGTGCCCGCGCCCACATACAGCGTGCGGGTGCCGCGGAGCGCGTCGGGCAGGTACTTGGCGTCCTTCTCCAGGTCCACGACAACCTGGAAGTTGCCCGACGCGGCGTCGTAGCGGCTGATGTCCTGGATCGACTTCAGGAGCGCGGGGCCCGACCGGTCGTGGGTCTGCGTGCCGAACACATCGCGCAGCCCCGGCAGCAGGGCCAGCCGCAGCCCGGCGAAGAGCACCACGAGCACCAGCACGAAGGCACTGACCACCTTCGCCCAACCGGGCATGCGCTTGATGGACGTCGTCATGTCGACGGTCCTCCCTTCAACAGTTCGGGTACCCCTCAAGTCCCTTGCCAGACCGTTACGTTGGGACGACCCCGGCAGAGCGTGGTGCCTCAGGTACTGATGACCTCCCGCCCCCGCCTCAGTTCGCGGTACGCCGAGGACGCGCCGCGTCTGCTCGCCGTACCGCATCTGCTGGACGACCTGCCCGCGCGGGCGCACGCGCTGCCGCCTGCGGGAACCGGTTTTCCCTCCGGTCGAGTGCCGGGAAGGTGCGCAGTAGCATGAGGCACGCACCCCGGGTCGATCATCATGCCAACCGGCGACGCCACCCGGTTCGATCATGCGAGGAGCGGTCGTGCGTGACATCGCCGTGTTCAGCGGTAGTGCCCATCCCGAGCTGGCGGCCGAGGTCTGCGCGCATCTAGGGGTCCCCCTCAGCCCGACCCGCGTCAGCCGGTTCGCCAACGACTGCCTGGAGGTGCAGCTCCAGGCCAATTGCCGCGAGCGCGATGTCTTCCTGGTGCAGCCGCTGGTCGCGCCGGTGCAGGAGCACCTCGTCGAGCTGCTGATGATGTGCGACGCGGCGCGTGGCGCGTCCGCCGGGCGGATCACCGTGGTCATGCCGCACTACTCCTACGCCCGCTCGGACAAGAAGGACATGCCGCGGATCTCCATGGGCGGCCGGCTCGTGGCGGACCTGCTGGTGGCCGCCGGCGCGAGCCGCGTCCTCGCGATGACCCTGCACTCGCCGCAGGTGCACGGCTTCTTCTCGGTGCCGGTCGATCATCTGCATGCGCTGCGGGAGCTGGCCGCGCACTTCCGTGGCTATGACCTCTCGCATGCGACGGTGGTCTCGCCCGACCTGGGCAACGCCAAGGAGGCGGCGGCGTTCGCGCGGCTGATCGGGGCCCAGGTGGCCGCCGGTGCCAAACAGCGCTTCGCGGACGACCGGGTGAGCATCAGCTCCGTCATCGGGGAGATCGCCGGACGCGATGTCATCGTGCTGGACGACGAGATCGCCAAGGGCAGCACCGTTCTCGAACTTCTCGAGCGGCTGCGGGAGTTGGGGCCGCGGTCGATCCGGGTCGCCTGCACCCACGGCCTGTTCGCGGCGGGCGCGCTCAAGCGGCTCAGCGAGCAGAGCGACATCCTGGAGATCGTGTGCACCAACACCGTGCCGGTGCCGGTCGAGGATCACACGGAGAAGCTGCGGATCCTGTCCATCGCCCCCGCGCTCGCCGAGGCGGTGCGGCGCATTCACAACGGTGAGTCCGTCAGCGCCCTGTTCGACGCGCCCCCGAGCGAATAGACAGGTAGCAGCGGAACTTCCTGCCCGTCCGCTCGGTCACGAGAGCGGCGCAGCGCCCGGCCGGGAAGCCGCGGAGCAACGCTCGGCGTCACCCAGGTGATCAGGAGGGCTCGCAGTGGCGAAGGCGAAATTCGAGCGGACCAAGCCGCACGTCAACATCGGCACCATCGGGCACATCGACCACGGCAAGACGACGCTCACGGCGGCCGTGACCAAGGTGTTGCACGACCGCTTCCCCGACCTGAACCCCTACACACCGTTCGACCAGATCGACAAGGCCCCCGAGGAACGCCAGCGCGGCATCACGATATCGATCGCCCATGTCGAGTACCAGACCGAGCACCGGCACTACGCGCACGTCGACTGCCCGGGGCACGCGGACTACATCAAGAACATGATCACGGGTGCCGCCCAGATGGACGGCGCGATCCTGGTCGTCGCGGCGACCGACGGGCCGATGCCGCAGACCAAGGAGCACGTCCTGCTGGCCCGGCAGGTCGGCGTCCCGTACATCGTCGTCGCGCTCAACAAGACGGACCTGGTGGACGACGAGGAGATCCTCGAACTCGTCGAGCTCGAAGTGCGCGAGCTGCTCACCGCGTACGAGTTTCCGGGCGACGACGTCCCGGTCGTGCGGGTCTCGGCGCTCAAGGCCCTCGAGGGCGACCCGGAGTGGAGTGCGTCCCTCCTCGAACTCCTAGCCGCTGTCGACGAGTTCGTGCCCGAGCCGGTGCGCGATGTGGACCGGCCGTTCCTGATGCCCATCGAGGACGTCTTCACCATCACGGGCCGCGGCACGGTCGTCACCGGCCGCATCGAGCGCGGGGTGCTGAGGGTCAACAGCGAGGTCGAGATCATCGGCATCCACGAGCAGAAGACGAAGACCACCGTCACCGGCGTCGAGATGTTCCGCAAACTCCTCGACGAGGGCCGGGCGGGGGAGAACGTCGGACTGCTGCTGCGCGGGGTCAGGCGCGAGGACGTGGAGCGCGGACAGGTCGTCATCAAGCCCGGTTCGGTGACCCCGCACACGGAGTTCGAGGCGCGCGCGTACATCCTGTCCAAGGACGAGGGCGGCCGGCACACCCCGTTCTTCGACAACTACCGGCCGCAGTTCTACTTCCGGACCACGGATGTGACCGGAGTCGTCACCCTTCCCAAGGGCACGGAGATGGTCATGCCGGGCGACAACACCACCATGCAGGTGCAGTTGATCCAGCCCATCGCCATGGAGGAGGGGCTGAAGTTCGCCATCCGGGAGGGCGGCAGGACGGTCGGCGCGGGGCAGGTCACCAAGATCCGGAAGTAGCCTCGGGCCGGCTCAGCGCCTCGTCCAGCGATGGCGAAGGAGGCAGGAGCGGCGCGAGGCCGGTCACCTTGAGGATGCGCAGGGTCAGTGGCTGGGTGCAGACGAGGTGCAGCCGTCCGCCCCGGTCGAGGACCCGGCGCCTCGCCCGATACAGCAGGCGCAGGCCCGAGCAGTCGAAGAACTCGACCGGCCGCAGGTCGATCACGACCTGCGGCTGCGGGCGCCCGGTCGCGGAATCCAGTAACGGGGTGATCTCCACCGCCGCGAGGATGTCGATCTCTCCGTGGAACTCCAGCACGGTGTGCCCGCGCTCCTCGCGGACGCGCAGATGCCGGCTGAGCGGTGCGGGGTCGTGCGCCACGACGACATCGCCTCCAACCGGCTGCTGATCCACTCCTGGTGGCAGGGCCGTTCCTTGCTCGACAAGTGGCCCTCGACAGAACGAATTTCAGCATGTTCGATTGACATATGTCTTCGGTTTGCCCGGTGAGTCGTCCTGTGAACCGCGCGCCGGAGTCACGACAGCGCGTGCCACGCCTTGGACAGTGCCTGGCGAAGCTGATCGGTCTGGTGGGACGTGAGATCCCGGACCATGCGCTCCTCCAGCTCCCGCACGGCCCCCGCGACCCGCGCGAGCAGCTCGCGCCCCTCGTCGGTCAGCAGGATCAGCAGCTCGCGCCGGTTGCGGGGATTGCGCTCGCGGCGCACCAGTCCGCGGCTCTCCAGTGAGCGCACCAGATCGGCCGTGGACTGCGCGGTCACGAACGAGTCGCGCGCGAGCTGCGCCGCCGACAGGCCGTCGTGCCGCTCCAGCACCGTCAGCGAGGTGTACTGCAGCGCTGTGATCCCCGCCGGTTTCACCAGTTCGTCGAGGTGGGAGCGCACGACGAGCTCGACCTGCTTGACCATGTAGAGCAGTGACGGGGGTGCCTTGGTTGCCTGGGTGCCGACCATGAGTTCAGCCTAGGCCATTGACAGGAAACCTGTCTGTATTGAGACTGCGGTCCACCAGGATTCCTGTTGGTTGAAATCTTGGCGATCACGGCACCAAGGCTGAGGAGTGGGCAATGACGACCACCTTCGAGAGTGGGCCCGGGCGGCTCTTCATCGGTGGACAGTGGCGTGAGGCGGCCGACGGAGCGCGTACGGACGTGATCGATCCGTCCACGGGCCGGGTGGTCACGACCGTCGCGGAGGCCGGTGCGGCCGATGTCGACGCCGCCGTGCGCGCCGCACGGGAAGCCTTCGACCACGGCCCCTGGGCAGGGCTGAGCGGCCGCCAGCGCGGCCGGGTGCTGCACCGCGTCTCCGAGCTGATCCGTGAGAACGCCGACGAGCTCGCGGCCCTGGAGAGCCTCGACGTGGGCAAGCCGATCTCGCTGTGCCACGCCGTGGACGTGACGAACGCGGCCAACGACTACGAGTACTACGCCTCCCTCGCATGGACTCTGGAAGGCGCGTCCCGCGACACCGCTCTCAACGCCCACGCGTACACCCGGCGCGGTCCGCTCGGCGTGGTCGCCGCGATCACGCCCTTCAACTTCCCGCTGATCCTTGCCGGTTCGAAGATCGCCCCGGCGCTCGCGGCCGGCAACGCCGTGGTGCACAAGCCCGCCGACGAGACCCCGCTCAGCGCCCTCTACATGGCCGGTCTCCTGAAGAAGGCAGGCGTCCCCGACGGTGTGGTGAACGTCGTCACCGGCAGCGGACCCGTCGCGGGCGAGGCGCTGCTGCGCAACCCCGGCATCGACAAGGTCGCCTTCACCGGATCGACGGCCGTCGGCCGGCACGCCGCGAGCGTGGCCGGTGCGGCGCTCAAGCCCGTCACCATGGAACTGGGCGGCAACGCGGCGCACCTCGTCTTCGAGGACGCGGACCTGGACAAGGCGATCGGCGCGGTCATCAAGGGCTTCGTCTTCAACACCGGCCAGTTCTGCATGGGCGGCCCCCGGCTGCTCGTCGCCCGCCCGCTGTACGACACCGTCCTCGGCATCCTCGCCGACGCGGTGCCCGGCGTGCCGGTGGGCGACCCTCGTCACCCGGAGACCGTCGTCGGTCCGATGGCGGCGCAGAAGCATCTCCAGAAGGTCGAGGAGTACGTCGCCCTGGCCCGCAAGGAGGGCGCCCGCATCGTCTGCGGCGGTGAGCGCCTCGACCTGAACGGCGGCTACTACTACCGGCCGACAGTCGTCGCGGGACTCCCGAACGACTCCCGCGTGATCCAGGAGGAGATCTTCGGCCCTGTCCTCACGGTCCAGCCCTTCGACTCCGAGGACGAGGCCGTCGAACTGGCCAACTCCACCTCGTACGGCCTGGCTTCGGGCATCCAGACCACCGACCTCGCCCGCGCGCACCGCGTCGCCGACCGGCTTCAGGCGGGCATCGTCTGGATCAACGACTGGGCGATGCTCGACCCCGCGGTCCCCTTCGGCGGGGTCAAGGACTCCGGCTTCGGCCGGGAGTACGGGCCCGAGGCGCTCGCCGCCTACACCAAGGTCAAGTCCGTCGTCGTCTCGCTCGACTGAGCCCACCACACCGGCCGGAGCGCTCCTGCGGCGCCCTTGAAAGAAGGAGTTCATGCGATGTCCACCACCACTCGCGCCGCCGTGGTCGAGTCCGGGGGAGCGCCGTTCACGCTCACCGACGTCGAACTGGACGAGCCCGGCCCGGGCGAAACCCTCGTCCGGATGGTCGCGGCCGGACTGTGTCACACGGACCTCGGCGCGGCGAGCGGCGGTCTGCCCTTCCCACTGCCCGGAGTCCTCGGCCACGAGGGGGCGGGCGTCGTCGAGGCCGTCGGTCCGAGCGTCACCGGCATCGCCCCCGGCGACCATGTCGTGCTGTCCTTCACCTCCTGCGGCGGCTGCCACAACTGCCGTGACGGGCACCCCGCGTACTGCGCCGCCTGGCTGCCGCTGAACCTCATCGGTGGCCGGCGCGCCGACGGCACCAGCACGATCAGCCGCGACGGGGCGCCGCTCGGCGGCCACTTCTTCGGGCAGTCCTCCTTCGCGGAACGGGCGCTGGTCGACGAGCGCAGCCTCGTCAAGGTCGACCCGGACGTCCAGTTGGAGTCCATCGCCCCGCTGGGCTGCGGTGTGCAGACCGGGGTCGGCGCCGTCTGGAACGTGCTGAAGCCGAAGGCGGGAAGCAGCCTAGTCGTCCTCGGCGCCGGAGCCGTCGGCCTGTCCGCGGTGATGGCCGCGGCCCTGACACCCGCGACCACGGTCATCGCCGTGGACAAGGTCGCCGAACGCCTCGCACTGGCCCGGAGCCTGGGGGCCACCCACACGGTGAACGCCGACGAGGGCGACATCGCCGAGGCCATCCTCGCGCTCACCGGCGGCCAGGGCGCCGACGGTGTCGTGGAGAGCACCGCAAGCGTCGCCGTGCTGCGCAAGGGAGCCGACGTACTCGCCCCGCGCGGCACCCTGGTCGTCGTCGGCGCCCCGCCCTTCGGCACCGAGGTCGCCCTGGACGTCAACGCGCTGCTGCCCGGCAAGAAGGTCGTCGGCCTCACCCTCGGCGACAGCGAGACCCGCACGTCGATCCCGGCCCTGGTCCAGCTCGTACGGGACGGACGACTCCCGCTGCACCGCCTGATCACCCACTACCCCTTCGCGGACATCGAGCAGGCGGTGCGGGACATGAGTGCGGGCAAGACGATCAAGCCCGTCCTCACGTTCTAGCGTTCCGGTCGGCTGGTCGACGACCGTTCCCGTCGACTATTCGACGACGAGGACCAGCTTTCCCGTGGTCCGTCCGGTGTCGCCCAGCGCGTGCGCCTCGGCGGCCTCGGACAGCGGGAACGTACCCGCGATGGTCGCGCGCAGCTTGCCCGCGCCGACCAGCTCCGCGATCGCGTTCATCCCGGCGTGATCGGCCTCGACGAGCAGCTCGATCGCCCGCACGCCCAGCCTCTCGGCCTCCTCGATGAAGTCCTTGTCCCCACGGGGCAGGATCGAGACGACGAGGCCGCCCTCGCGCAGGACCCGCAGCGAGCGGGACCGGTAGTCGCCGCCGATCGTGTCCAGGACGACATCGACGTCCTTGACGGCCTCGGCGAAGTCGGTCTCCCGGTAGTCGATCGGCTCGTCGACGCCCAGCTCGCGCAGGAAGTCGTGCTTGCCCGCGCTGGCCGTACCGATCACATACGCGCCGCGCGCCTTGGCGATCTGCACGGCCAGATGTCCGACGCCGCCCGCCGCGGCGTGGATCAGCACCCGTTGCCCCGGCCGCACGTCCGCCGTGTCGACCAGGGCCTGCCAGGCGGTCAGCGCCGCCAGCGGAATGGCCCCCGCCTGGACGTGGTCGACCTCGGACGGCTTACGGGCGAAGGCGCGTGCGGGGCCGGTGACGTACTCGGCGTGCGCGCCGACGCCGTACGGGTAGGGCAGCATGCCGAAGACCTCGTCACCCGGCTTGAACAGGGTGACTCCGATGCCGATGGCCTCCACCACGCCCGAGACGTCCCAGCCCAGGACGAACGGCGGCTCCTTGAGGAAACCCTGGCCCGCGCGGTGCTTCCAGTCGGTCGGGTTCAGCCCCGCCGCGCGCACCCGCACCAGCAGCTCACTCGGCCCGGGCACGGGCCGCTCCTTCTCCACTTCCTTGAGTACCTCGGGACCGCCGAGGACGTCCTGACTGATCGCGCGCATCGTCTTCGCATTGCTCATGGGCCCAAGGCTGCCGCGCTTTCGCGGCCACGGAAATGGCAAGATTGCCAATGTTCGATAGGATCGTGCCATGCGACATAGGGAACGAGTGGTCGTCCTGGCGCTCGACGGCGTCTATCCCTTCGAGCTGGGCATCCCCAGCCGGATCTTCGGTGCGGCGGACGGCCGCTACGAGGTGGTGACCTGCACCGTCGACGGACAGCCCGTCCGTACCAACGCCGATTTCTCGGTCACCGTCGACCACGGCCCCGAGGCGCTGCGCATCGCGGACACGGTGGTGATCCCGCCCATCACCCCGGCGAGCGTCACCGCGGAACTGCCCGACGACGTCACCGCCGCCCTGGCGCTCATCCCGTCCGGCGCCCGCATCGTCTCCATCTGCACCGGCGCGTTCGTCCTGGCGGCGGCCGGACTGCTGGACGGACGCCCGGCGACCACGCACTGGCAGCTGGCCGACCAGTTCCGCCGCATGTTCCCGCACGTCGTGCTGGACCCGGACGTGCTGTTCGTCGACGACGACACGATCCTCACCTCGGCCGGTGCCGCGTCCGGTATCGACGCCTGTCTGCACATCCTGCGCAAGGACCACGGCAGTGAACTGGCCAACAAGGTGGCCCGGCGCTGCGTGGTCCCGCCCCTGCGGGAGGGCGGCCAGGCCCAGTACATCGAGCAGCCCGTGCCGGACCCCTCGGCGACGAGCACGGCCGCCACCCGCAGCTGGGCCCTGACCCGCCTCGGCGACCCCCTGACGCTGGCCGATCTCGCGGGCCACGCGCGGATGAGCTCGCGCACCTTCGCCCGCCGCTTCAACGACGAGGTGGGCGTGAGTCCCGGCCGCTGGCTCATCCAGCAGCGGGTCTCCCGGGCCCGCCATCTGCTGGAGTCCAGCGATCTGTCGGTGGACCAGGTCGCCGGGAAGGTCGGCTTCGCGACCGGGGCCTCGCTGCGCCAGCATCTGCACGCGGCCATCGGCGTCTCACCGCAGGCATACCGGCGTACGTTCCAGGCGGCCCGCTGACCGCGACGAACGATCCATGCCGCCCAGGCGTCGAAGGAGGGACACGGCGCTCGGGGGACAGGGGTGGGCATGCGCAAGGCACTCGCGGCGACGGTCGTGTTGCTCGGGGTGCTGGCGGCGGGGTGCCGCGCCGGGGGCCCGGGCGACCTCGTGGTCACCGGAACGCCCCCGGCCACGCCGTACGCGGGGCCGCTGAGTGTGCCGTCCGAGAAGACCGAGGGGGACAGCCTCCGGGCGCGGCCGGACGGGCGCTGGAGTGCACGGGGGAGTTCTACTCCGGCGGGGCGAGCGATCCGTGGAGCAAGGGCGACGGCGGCGCGACCCCGGAGGAGGGCCTGCGGGCCTACTTCGGCATGGAACAGCCCGAGCTGCCGGAGTCGGGCTACCGGGTGGAGCGCGAGGAGACCGGCCGCGTCCTGTTCTCGTACGACGTCGGCGGGAGGACCAAGGTCGCCGTCGTGGTCGCCAAGGACCGGCCGCACCGGCCCGGTTGGGGCCCGGAGACCAGTGCGTCCTGCGACCCTGCCGAACTCCCGGCACGCTTCACCGAAGAGAAGGGGTACGAGATCTGGGCCGACCGGCAGGGCCACCGCCTGCCCGTCACGTGGATCAACAGCTACGCGGGCCCCCGGCACTGCGGCTGGCAGAGCGCGCACTTCCTGGCGACGGGCCGGGGCAAGGACAGCAGGCTGTACGCCCGCGATCCGGACGGGGTGCTCGGCCCCGAGATGCTCACCGCCGACTACAGGCCGGACGCCCTCGTGCCCGTCGGCGCGCGCGACACCGGCTACCGCTACCAGGACTGGGAACTGTGGCTGACCGCAGGCAAGTCCAAGGCGTATGTCCGCACACCCCACGGGGTGGAGGTGTGGCCCGAGGTGAAGCCCGGACTGGGCTGCCGGTGACGGGTCAGCGGCTGCGGTGCAGGGCCACCAGCAGTTGCCAGACCTGGTGGGCGATGTCGTCCGAGGTGCCCTCCAGCAGGCCGTGCAGCCAGTCGGCGAGGACGCCCGCGAAGGTGGCGGCGACCGCGGAGGCGACGAGCGGGGCGTCCGGGGCGCCCGCCAGGGTGCGCTCGGCGAGGCTGCGGGCACGCAGATCCCGGTGCAGTACACGGCCGAGCGGGCCGCCGCCGCCCGGGCTCAGCAGCGTGCGGTAGAGGGCGGCCTGCGGGGTCAGTTCGGCGAAGAACGCGAGGAGAGCGGGTGGCGCGGACATCGGGTCGGGCCGCCCGCGCCAGGCGTGCAGCGCCTCCACGGCGTCCCGTACGACATCGGCGCAGGCGTCGACTGCCAGCGCCTCCAGGTCGGCGTAGTGCACGTAGAAGGTGGCCCGGCCGACGCCGGCCCGGCGCACCAGCGCGGCGACACCGAGGTCCTCCAGCGGGCGCTCGGCGCACTCCTCCAGCAGCGCCCGCCGTAGTTTCGCGCGGGTCCGGGCGGCGCGCGGGTCCTCGGGCGTCATCGCGCGAGCAGAACGGCGGCCAGGGCGACGGCGCCGGGCAGGGCCTGCGCGAAGAGGATGCGGCGGTTCGCGGTGAGCGCTCCGTACACCCCCGCGACCACGACGCACGCCAGGAAGAAGACCTGCGCGCGGAAGCCGGTGGGATCCGCCGCGATGAGGCCCCACACGAGGCCCGCCGCCAGAAACCCGTTGTAGAGCCCCTGGTTCGCGGCCAGCGGCGCGGTCGCCCGGGCCATCTCCGCGTCGAACCCGTGCAGCCCCCGGCCCGGCTTCTTCTCCCACAGGAACATCTCCAGCACCAGGATGTACACATGCAGCGCGGCCACCAGGCCTACCAGCACGTTCGCGACCGTCTCCATCGTCAGCAAGCTCCGTCGTGTGTCGGAAATTTCCCGGACAGGTGTCCACTATAACTGGACAGCCGTCCAAGAAGTCGCCCCGGGAGGTTCGGGCTTCTGTCGTACGCAGGCCGCTCTTGGCACGTCGCCTGCCGAGGCGGAGCATCCGCCACGGATCCGGCTCAGGGTGGTGATCATCGGGCGGCTCGATCTGGCCGAGGCCGGGCCCCAGCGACGCGCCGCACGGCCCGACCGAAGGTCAACCGGCTCCGTATCGGCGGGGACCAGCCCTCGCGGCGGACCGCGGTGACCCTGGGCTCGGTGTCAGGGGGCACCGAGCCCAGGGCGAGGTTCCTGGTCCGTCAGGCCGTCCGCGGATGCGGTGTCATCGACAACTTGTCCGGCTTGACCGTCACGATGGCCTGCGGGCGCGGAGGAGTCGAGGCGAGTGTCAGCCGCCACCGCTGGAGAACCGTGGCGAGGATGATGAGGAGTTCCGTCCAGGCGAACTCCTCGCCAATGCACTTGCGCCGGCCGTCCCCGAAGGCGAGGAACGAGGAACGGCCCACAGCCTTCGCCCGCTCCGGCTCCCAGCGGTCCGGGTCGAAGGTGCCGGGGTCGGTGTAGACCTCGGGGTCGTGCTGATGGACGTACGGGCTGTAGATGACGTCCGCGCCCTCCGGTATCGGGTGCCCGTCCAGGGTGACCGGGCGCGTGGTGGTGCGGGTGACCAGCCAGGCGGGGCCGTACATGCGCATGGTCTCCTTCAGGACCGCGCGCATGTACGGGAGTTCGGCCAGGTCCTCCTGGGTGAGCGGGCGGTCGCCGCAGGCCGCGTCCAGCTCCTCGTGCAACCGCTGCTCGGTCTTCTGGCTCCTGCTGATCTCGTACAGCGCCCAGGCGAGGGTCGTCCCCGTCGTCTCGATGGCGCCCGTCAGGAGGGTGATCGCCTCGTCCTGGAGCTGCTGGCGGGAGAGCGGGCCCGTCTCGGGGTCGTCGGCGGTGAGGAGGGTGGAGAACAGACCGCCGCCCGGGGCCTGTTCGGCGGGCTGGTGTGCCGGGCAGCCGACCGGTGCCTCGGAGGCGGCCGGCGCGGCTGCCGACAACTGCGCGCGGTGGTGGTCGATCGCCTGGTCGATGAGGGCCCGCAGGCGCGCCACCCGCCGCTCGTGCGCACGGTTCGCCGGCAGCGGCAGTTTCGTCACCCAGCCAGGCAGGATGGTCTGCCGGATCGTGCCGCGCATGATCGCCGGCATGAGGCCGGTGAACTCCTCCTCGACATGCGCGGGCAGGCCAGTGCCGAAGAGGGCCACGAGGAAGGTCGACAGAGTGAGGTCGTTCATGTCCTCGTACGTCTCGCGCGCGACCCCCGGCGCCCAGGCGGCGGTCGCCTCCCGCACATGGTCGATCATGACGTCGCCCCGCGTGGCGATGTGCGCCTTGTTGAACATCGGCTGCATCAGTCGCCGGTGCTTCATGTGCAGGTCGCCGTCGGCGATCGTGGCGAGGCCGTCACCGAAGAACACCCGCAGCGCGTCGATGATCTTCCCGCCCTTGGCGAAGGCGTCGACCTCCGTCACCAGCACCCTGCGGGTGACGGCCGGATCGGTGACGACATAGGCGGGGGTGGGGCCGAGCAGAATCCGTACGACGCTGCCCTGGCCGCGCAGCGAGTCCATGAAGTCCAGCGGTCGGCGGGCGAGTTGGTGAGCGTGTCCGATCAGGGGCAGGCGGCCGGGCGCGGTGGGTGCCGCAGTGGGGGAACCCGACGGGGAACTCATCCGTACGTCTCCTCAAGATCATTTCGAATGGGACGGAGCATGCCATGCATGCCCTGGATGATCGCGAAGTACGCGAAGTACCCCGGCGATGAACGTATTTGTCGACTTGAGCACTCTTGTCGGAGCGTGACCGAACACTCACGGGTACCGGGAGGGGAGTTGATCCTTTCGATCTCAAACCCGATAAGCTCCCGTGCGGCGCTGCGAGTTGACGCGAACACACTCGGACGCCACGCGCCGCGTTCCCGACGCGTACGGCGCCTGCACACCCCCTGTTCGATCGTGTTGCTTTCGAAGGATGCAGATGGAACTTGCCACTCCGCCCCCGGCGGCGCGGGCACCGGTCGCCTGGTACAGCTGGTGGCTGATGCCGCTCGCCTTAGGTGCCGGAACCGTCGCCACCGCCGTCGCGGGACCCGACCAGGTCCAGATACCCGCGACGTTCGCCGGCGCCGCGGCCACCGCGGCCAGTGCCGTCTGTGTACGGCTCCTCGTCCGCACCCAGTCCCAACTGCGCCGGGCCACCGGTGACTTCCGCGCCTCGCAGGCCGAGCACTCGCAGCAGTGGCAGCAGCATGTGGCGGGCCTGGAACGGAAGTTCACGGCCGAGCGCTCCGTTCTGGAGAACCAACTCGCCGAACAGACCCAGCTCTTCGAGTCCCAACTCGCCGAGCAGTCACAGCTCTTCGAGTCCCGGCTCGCGGAGGAGGCCAAGGCCTACGAGGCGCGGCTGGTCTCCGAGTCCCGCGGCTACGAGGCGCGGATCACCTCGGAGGGTGAGGTCTGGCAGGAGCAACTCGCCCTGCAGCAGGGCGCCGTCGCGCGACTCGGTGACACCTGTCTGCCCGAGGCGCTGAAGCGGCTGCGGGCCGGTGACGCCATCGACGACATCCTGCCGGAGATCGTGGAGGAACTTGACGCGGGCCCCGAGCTGCGGGCCGCACTGCGCAAGATCCTCAGGACCGCGCTGATCGGCGTGGAGGAGGAGTTCGACCGCTCGACCTCGGCCGCGCAGGCCGTGATCAGCATCGGCAGCCGTATCCACGTACTGACCAGCAAGCTGCGCGGGCGCCTGCACGAGATGCAGGGCGAACACGGGCGGCTGCCCGCCGTGGCCCAGGGCCTCATGGAACTGGACCAGGAGATCGGCCCCGCCGACTGTCTCGCCGCCAGCATCGGCGTACTCGGCGGCTCGGACCGCCCCGGACGTCAGTGGCAGGAACCGCAACGACTGCTGAGCGTGGTCCGCGGCGGTATCGGCCGCATCAAGGACTTCGACCGCATTCAGGTCCGCCACCTCCCCGAACTCGGCGTCGACGGCGGCCTGGTGGACCACCTCACGCTGATCTTCGCCCACCTCCTCGACAACGCGGCCCGCTACTCGCCGCCCACCGAACCGGTGGTCGTCTCCGGCAAGGAGGTCCCCAACGGCGTCGGCATCGAGATCCAGGACGCCGGCAAGGGCCTGAGCGAGGAGAAGAAGCGCGAGGCCGAGCAGTCCCTCGCGGGCACCGTCGCCGGCCCCGGCCTCGGCGGTATCTCGGAGGACGCCAACCTCGGTCTGCGCGTCGTGGGCGCCCTGGCGCGCCGCTACGGCATCCGGGTCACCTTCGCGGACTCGCCCTGGCTCGGCACCTCGGTGGTCGTCGTGGTCCCGCACAAGTACTTCAGTCCGCTGCCCGCCGCCGTCACCGAGCCCGCCCCCGCCGCGGCGATCACCGCGAGTCCCGAGCCGGTCCAGATCGCGCCCGAACAGACCGCCGACGACGTGGACACCACGCCCGGTGGCCTGCCCCGGCGCCGGAGCAGGCGCAGCGACCCGGCGACGGCATCGCCGCGGCCCAGGTCCGTCGAGCGGACGGAGGAGCCCGTGGCCGCCGTACCGCCGGACGCGTCCTTCGCCGGCCTCGCCGCCTTCGCCACCGCCGGACGCGAGAGCGCACCGCCGCGCGAGACGACCGCGGACCGCGACCCGGCAGCCGGCGCCGAAGCGACCGCCGGACGCGAGTTCAACGAGCACCGCACTGAAGAGAGCGACTAGTCCACATGACGCAACAGGGAACCGACGTGAGCTGGGCGCTCCGCGACCTGACGGAGAGCATCCAGGAGATCCGCTTCGCCCTCGTGGCATCGAGCGACGGCAAGGCCATCACCTCCTACGGCGCCGACGACCCCGACGACGTGGACCGTTTCGCCGCCGTCGTCGCGGGCCTGCAGGCGCTCGCCCAGCCGGTGGCCGAGCAGTTCCCCCAGTACGCCGGGCAACTGCGGCTCGCGATGATCGAGGTCGACGGCGGCCACCTGTTCGTGGTGCGGGCCGGCGTGGAGACGTACCTCGGAGTGCTCGCCAAGGAAGGCCTCGACCAGGGTCTTCTCGGCCACCAGATGAGGGACCTGGCCCGCAGGATGGGTGAGCTCCTCGGCACCACTCCGCGCCTGGAGGAGCACTCTGGATGAGTGCTCCCCGCCCGCCCACGGACCCGTCCGGTCTCGAGCGCTACTACGTCCTCACCGGTGGCCGCAGCGGACCGGGCGGTTCGGCGTCGGGCCTTGATGTGGCGACCCTCATCGTCTCCCGCGCCGCGGCCGTACCCGGCATGCAGCACGAGCACGAGGAGATCATCCGGCGCTGCCGCGATCCGCTGTCGGTGGCCGAACTCGGCGCCCACCTCGGATTGCCCTTCAACATTCTCGCGGTGCTCCTGGCCGATCTGCTGGACGCAGGCCGCGTCGAAGCCCGTCATCCCATCCCGGCGTCCGGCGCCGGCAGCGGGCCCGACCTCGCGCTCCTTGAGGAGGTACTCAGTGGACTTCAAAGGCTTTGACCACCCCGACCGGCAGACGGCCGGGGGCCCCCGCTCGGTGAAGGTGATGATCGCCGGCGGCTTCGGCACCGGGAAGACCACCATGGTGCGCTCCGTCAGCGACATCAAGCCGCTGACCACCGAGGAGACCCTGACCCAGGCCAGCGCGGACGTCGACAACCTGATCGGGGTGGCGGACAAGCAGGAGACCACCGTCAGCCTCGACTTCGGCAAGATCGGCATCAACGACCAACTGGTGCTGTACCTGTTCGGGACGCCCGGCCAGGAGCGGTTCTGGTTCCTGTGGAACGGCCTGTTCAAGGGCGCTCTCGGAGCGGTGGTCCTGGTGGACACCCGGCGGCTGGCCTCCAGCTTCCGGGCCATCGAGGAGATGGAACGGCAGAACGTGCCCTTCGTCATCGCCCTGAACGTCTTTCCCGATTCCACGGACCACCCGATCGACGAGATCCGCGACGCCCTGGACATCTCCCCGCACATCCCGATCGTGGCCTGCGACGCCCGTGACCGGGCCTCCAGCCGTGACGTGCTGATCGCGCTGATACGTCACCTCAAGGAACGCTCTGCCGTCGCTCTGGAGCCCCGATGAACGACCAGCCCTCGAACGGCCCCGACGCTCCCCGCGGCTGCCCCGTCGCCCACGGCGATCCGGGTGACCTCACCCGGCTGTACGGGCCGGAGGCGGCGCTCGACCCGCACGGCATCTACACGCGGCTGCGCAAGGAGTACGGGACCGTGGCGCCGATACTCCTCGAGGGAGACATCCCCGCCTGGCTGGTCCTCGGCTATCGGGAGAACCGGCGGGTGCTCGACAACCCCCGCCAGTTCAGCCGGGACGCGCGCATCTGGCGGGACTGGAAGGAGGGCCGCGTCGAGGCGGCCTCACCGCTGGTCCCCATGCTGGGCTGGCGCCCCGACTGCGTGTCCCAGGACGGTGAGCCGCACCGCAGACTGCGCGGCGCGGTCACCGACAATCTGCAGACGGTCGCCGGCCGCGGGATCAGACGCCATGTCACGCACTTCGCGAACAAGCAGATCGACGCGTTCGCGGGGGAGGGCAGCGCCGACCTGGTGGGGGACTACGCCGAATACCTGCCCATGCTCGTACTGACCAGGCTCTTCGGGCTCCCGGCGGGCGAGGGGCGCAATCTCGCCGTCTCCTGCGCCCAGGTCATCAAGGGCGGTGAGGACGCCGTCGCGCACAACGACCGGATCATGCGGATCCTCGGGGAACTCGCGACACGCAAACGCGACGAGCCCGGCGCCGACTTCACCACCGGGCTGCTCGGGCACCACGCCCACCTGGACGAGGACGAGATCCTCAGCCATCTGCGGCTGGTGCTGATCACCGCGCACACCACCACCAGCAATCTGCTGGCCCGGGTGCTCCAGCTGATCCTCACGGACACCTCCCGGCTCGCGGGTCTGGTCAGCGGACAGCTGAACGTCTCCGCGGTCGTCGAAGAGGTCATGTGGAACACCCCACCGCTGGCCGTCCTCCCGGGGCGCTTCGCCGCCATCGACCTGGAACTCGGCGGCCATCACATCAAGGAGGGCGACCTCCTGGTCCTCGGGCTCACCGCCGGCAACCTCGACCCGGAGATCCGGCCCGAGGCGGGTGTGTCCCTGTACGGCAACCAGTCGCACCTCGCGTTCAGCGGCGGCCCGCACGAGTGCCCCGGCCAGAACATCGGTCAGGCCATCATCGAGACGGCTGTCGATGTGCTGCTGCACAGGCTGCCGGGGCTCCGTCTCGCCGTGGCGCCCGACGAACTCACCTCGACCGCCTCCACCTGGGAGGCACGACTCGACTCGCTGCCGGTGGAGTTCGCGGCGCAGAGCGTGGGCTTCTGACCGTCTCCGCCCGGCCGAGCGCACCGGCCGGGCGGAAACGGTCGGTCACACGGCGAGCAGATCGTCCAGCGACCCCTTGCCCGCGAGCTCCGCGGTGGCCGCCGGTCCTTCCTTCGAGGCGGCGTAGCGGCCCGAGGTCAGCGCCCACTCGTAGTTGCCGTTGATCCAGTGCTGGATCGCCTCCACGCCCATGCGGACCTGGACACGCTGCTCGGCGCTCAGGCCGAGTTCCTCGCACATCTCGGGTACGCGGGCTTCGAGTGCGAGGTACTCGTCGAGGCATTCCGTGGTCATGCGGTACGCCACGGCGGCGGCCTCCTCCCAGGAGCAGCCGCGTTCTCGGTGGAGCACGGCGATCAGGTTGTGCCCGTCCCCTCGGCGCTTCTCGCGCTCGAATGAGTGGATGTCGTTCATGAACCCGATGGTGTCGGCCGCCAGGTCCCGCATGCGGACCATCAGCGGATGCGCCTGCACCTGCGCCGGCACCTCGAAGCCCCGGCTGCGCTCACCGGCGTCGATGCTGTGGTGGATGCCGACCGTGCGGCGCCGGAACTCGGCGTACTCCTCGAGGCCGAGCGTGCCCGCCAGGCCGCGGGCGGCGAGATCGACCTCCTCGGTGTGCGCCACGAGGAAGCGTCCCCAGGAGGCGGCGAACCGCGTCTTCCAGGTCAGGGACATGCCATCCGAGAGATGGTCCCAGACGTCCGCCCAGGCGACGGTGATGGGGCACACCACTCGGGGGGCGGTCCCGGCGGGGCGCAGCGGTGTGGCGATCAACTCCCGTGCGACCTCCGCTATACGGTCCGCGCGGTCGGGTCTCCCGGTGTCGAACTGGTCGTCGAACAGGAAGGCCAGGGAGAACCAGTTCATCAGGATGACCATGTCGTCGGCCGAGGCGTGGGGATAGGTCCGTGCCGCCGCCTGAGGAAGGTCCCAGGACTGGTACTCCTCGAACCCGGCCTGGCTGCGAACCAGTCCCATGTCCCACACCCAGCGCAGATGGCGCTCTCGGGCGTAGTCAAGGTGCTCGCTGACCGGGGTCGTGAAGGGGAGGTCGAACCTGACGTCCTGCGGCATGCGCGTCCTTTCTTGAGACGAATCACAGGCCCCCGCCCTGTGCGCGGACGATCACTGTTGACGCCCGCTGACTCGAACTGCTCTGTCTGAGTCGTTAGTTGACGACTCAAGTGCGCTTCGAGACTGCCCAGAGCCTAAACGATCTATGGTGTGAGATCCGTAACGCGTGATGCAGGTGTGCTTTCGCTCAACTCGCCCCGCCGCAGGTGGAGTCGGGTGTCAGGCGTCGGGCGCGGCGTGCACCCGCTCACCGCCCACATAGGTCAGCGCGACCCTCGTCTCGGCGATCGCCTCCGACGGCCCGGCAAACGGGTCGCGGTCCAGGATGGCCAGATCCGCCAGGGCGCCCACACGGACGCTGCCGGTGTCGTCGAGGTGGTTCGCGTACGCCGATCCCGCGGTGTACGCCGTGAGCGCGGCCGTGAGGTCGATGCGCTCGGTGGCCAGGAACACCGGCCCCACCTCGTCGGGGTTCACGCGGTTGACGGCGACATGGATGCCCTGGATCGGGTCGGGGCTGCTGACCGGCCAGTCGCTGCCCGCCGCCAGCCGCGCCCCCGAGCGCAGCAAGGCCCCGAACGGGTACTGCCAGGCGGCGCGTTCGGGCCCGAGGAAGGGGATGGTCAGTTCGTCCATCTGCGGTTCGTGGGCCGCCCACAGCGGCTGGATGTTGGCCGTGGCGCCGAGTGCGGCGAAACGGGGCACGTCGTCGGGGTGCACGACCTGGAGGTGGGCCAGGTGCGGGCGGGTGTCGCTCGGTCCGTTCGTCTTCCGCGCCGCCTCGACGGCGTCCAGGGCGTCGCGTACGGCCCGGTCGCCCAGCGCGTGGAAGTGGCACTGGAATCCGAGCGCGTCCAACTCCGTGACATACCCGGGCAGTCGGGCGGGATCGATGAAGGTGGTGCCCCGATTCGCGGTCGCGCAGCCGCACTTGTCCAGATAGGGGTCGAGCAGCGAGGCCGTGCCGTTCTCGGCGACCCCGTCCAGCATGAGCTTGACGCTGGTGGCCCGGAACCGGCCGTGGCTCAACGCGGCGCGGCGTTCCACGAGTTCGGGGATCTGCTCGGCCCCCCGCGCACGGTCCCACCACAGTGCGCCGACGACCCGCGCGGTCAGCGAGCCGTCGCGGGCCGCCGCCAGATACGCCCCGGACGGATCGTCCATGCCCAGAAAGGTGCCCACGAGCGCGTCCTGCCAGCCGGTGATGCCGAGCGCGTGCAGATGCCGCTGGGCGTGCAGCAGCGCGGCCAGCCGGTCCGCCTCGGTGGCCGGCGGCGTGATCCCGCCGACGTACTGCATGGCTCCTTCCTGGAGCATGCCGGTGGGCTCGCCGGACGCGTCCCGCTCGAACCGCCCGTCGGCCGGGTCGGGCGTGTCCCGGGTGACGCCGGCGAGTTCCAGGGCCCGGCTGTTGACCCAGGCGCCGTGATGGTCCCGGTTGGGCAGGTACACCGGCCGGTCCCCTACGACCGCGTCCAGCAGCTCCTTGGTCGGCGTACCTCCCTCGAAGGCCTCCATGGACCAGCCGCCGCCCGTGATCCACTCCCGTCCGGGGTGCGCGTCGGCGTACGCGCGGACGGCAGCCAGCGTGTCCTTGGCCGTCCGCGCGCCGGTGAGGTCGCACTGGGCGAGTTCCAGGCCTGCCGGGACCGGGTGGACGTGCGCGTCCTGGAACCCGGGCAGCAGCAGCCGTCCGGCCAGGTCGACCACCTCGGTCTTCGGGCCGACGAGGTCGTGGACCTCGGAGTGTCCGACGGCGGTGATCCGGCCGCCGGTGATGGCGACGGCGGTCGCGGTAGGGCCCTCGGGGGTGAGGACCGGGCCGCCGGTGAAGAGGAGGTCAGCGCGCATGTTCTGTTCCTTGGTCGGGTGCGGTCGGCAGTGGAGCACGTCAGTTGGGGGTGGCCAGCAGGCGGGGGGCGTCGGCGTCCGTGCCGTGGCCCGTGCGGAAGTAGGCGGACTTGCGGACCCACTTGGCCCACGCGGCGGCCAGGAAACCGGAGACGATCATCAAAGCGGGCGTGAGCAGCAGGAACCACCCGTTGTCCGCGCTCACTTCGAAGTGGTCGGCCGATGTGTAGAAGGACCAGCCGAGGTAGCCGGCGAGCCCGAGCAGCGCCGCGGCGCTCAGCGAGGGGAGGACCACGGCCCGTATCCCCTGCCGCCAGTCCTCCCGCAGCAGCCCCCGGAAGCGTGCGGCGGCCGCGAGTGCGGTGAGCGCGTAGGAGAGGGCGACGACGATCCCCACCGCGTTGACCGTCGCCATGATCATGTCGGCGAGCCGGGGGATCACCAGGGCGAGCGAGGCCACCGCCGCCGCCAGCGCGCCGATCAGCAGCGTCCCGGCCGCCGGAGTGCCGTACCGGGCACTGACCTTGGACCACACCGGCCCGAGCGTACGATCCCGGCTCATCGCGAACATCCCGCGCGCCGTCGGTATCACTCCGGCCTGCAGCGAGGCGACGGCCGAGAACATCAGGGCCACCAGCGGCAGCGCGGCCAGCGGCTGCGCGGCGAGCCGGTCCCCGAAGAAGGCCAGCCCCTCGGCGCCGTGCCCGGCCAACTCCGGTCCGGACAGCACACGTTGGAAGGCCACGGAGCCGAGCAGGAACAGCCCCAGCATCGTCACCAGCGTGATGATCCCGGCCCGCGAGGCGTCCCGCGGGTCGCGCACCTCCTCGTTCACGGTGAAGGCCGCCTCGAAGCCCCAGTAGCAGAACACCGACAGCAGCAGCCCCTGCGCGAGCGCCGACGCCGACGGGATCTCGAACGGGTCGAACCAGCTCAGGCTGAAGGGGTGCGGGCCCGTGACGATGCCGTATGCGCAAAAGCCCAGCAGCACGACGTACTCGAAGACCAGCAGTCCGCTCTGCAGCCGGGCGGCGGTCCTGACCCCGGTGACCGCGGTGAGCGTGACGGCGACGAGGACCACGATCCCCACCGCCGTCGTCTGGGCGGTCGAGCCCGAGTCGAGGGCGTGACCCGCCACCTCGTGCAATCCCGCCTCGCCGGCGAGCTGAAGCGTCGCCGAGCCGGTCACCGCCGTGGTGTACGCGAGGAACGCCACCGTCGCCACGATGTTCACCCAGCCGACCAGGAAACCGAGCCAGGGAGTGAGCGAACGGCCCACCCACACATAGCCGTTGCCGGCGTTCGGCTCCACCCGGTTGAGCCGGGAGTAGGCACCCGCGATCCCGAGAACGGGAAGGAAGGCCAGCAGCATGATCGCGGGCAGATGCAGCCCGACCGCCCCGGCCGTCACCCCGAGACCGATGCCGATGCTGGTGGTCGCCGCCGTACTGGAGGCGGCGATGGCCACACCGTCCATGACACCGAGGGTCCTGCGCAGGGACGGGGGATCCACACCGTACGGCTTCTGCGTCATGGCCTGCTCCGATCGCGCCCGGGGCCTGAAACCGGCCCGATGACCGGAAATGAAACTGCCCGGGGCCTTAACAGGTCAACGCTGTTGACATAAGGTGCCCGCACCGGAGGACCGGCGGAAGGAGAGCCCATGAACGACCGAGTCGTCCCGCCCGCCGCCCGTCGGCGCAGGCGCCCCACCAAGACGGGCGTCGTCCTCTGCGAGGAGCTGATCGTCGAGACCGCGCTGCGGCTGCTCAAGGAGCACGGCGCCGACGCCCTCACGGTCCGCCGTCTCGGCCTCGCCCTCGGCGCCGACCCCAGCGCCCTGTACCGGTACTTCCGCGACACCGACGACCTGCTGCTCGCCATCGCCGACGAACTCATCGGCCGTACGCTGCGCACCTGGCGCCCCACCGGGGCCTGGCGCGCCGACCTGCGGGACCTGGGCCTGCGCATGCACTCCGGGGCGCTGGCGCATCCCCAGGCCGCGGTCCTCAGCTCCTACCGCGTCACGGGGCGGGTCCACGAGATCGAGGCCGTCGAGACGATCCTCGGCGTGCTGCGCGGTGCCGGCTTCCCCGACCCCGAGGCGGTACGGATCTACCACGCGTTCGTCGACCAGGCGCTGGCCTTCGCGGCCCTCGACGCGGCGAGCGTCGCGCTCCCGAAGCCGGCGCGCGCGGCGGAGGCGGACGTGTGGCGGGCGACGTACGCGCGGCTGCCCGCCGACACCCACCCGCACATCGCGGCGACGGCGCCCCACCTGGTGGCGGACATGCGGCGCAGCGCGTATCCGACGGCACTGGACATGCTGCTGACCGCGGCGGCGGCCCGCCTGGAGGAGATCAGGGCGGCCGGGCACGCATAAGTGCCCGGCGCGTCACACTGGGGAGGGCTCGCACGTCAACTCCCGTACCGGCTACTTACAAGGAGAGCGCCTGACGATGAAAGCACCCGCCCGCACCCCGAAGCAGCGCAAGCAGGACACGCTCGACCGGCTGGAGAACGACGTCGACGCCTGGGTGGCCACGGCCGACGGCGTCGGGGGAACGCCGTATCTGATCCCGCTGTCCTTCCTCTGGGACGGCACGACCGTGCTCATGGCCACGCCGGCCGACAGTCCCACGGGCCGGAATCTGCGGGCGACCGGCACGGCGCGCCTGGGGATCGGGCCGACCCGTGACGTGGTGCTCGTCGAGGGCACCGTGCGGGCTCTGGAGGCCGCCGAGCTGCCGGACGGAGTCGGTGACACCTTCGCCGAGAAGACGGGCTTCGACCCCCGTGAACTCACCGCCGCCTACCTCTACTTCAGCGTCACCCCGCAGCGCGTGCAGGCCTGGCGCGAGGCCAACGAGATCTCCGGACGTGACCTCATGCGCGACGGCGCGTGGCTGGTCGCCGACTGAACTCGCCGCACGGGGTACCCGGGAGGGCGGGGCAGCGGCGGCCGGATGCCGACCGCGTCGTCCCGGGACCCCTACGGAGGAGACATGGCACTGGTCACGGCAGGCGTCGTGGTGCTGGACTGCGCCGAGCCCGAGAAGCTCGCCGCCTTCTACAAGGAACTGATCGAGGCCGAGGAGACGGACGCGACCGCGAACCGCGTGGAGATCAGGGGCGCCGACGGCATCCGGATGGCGTTCCGCCGTGACGTCATGGCGACGCCGCCGAGCTGGCCGCGCCCCGAGAACTCCCTCCAGGCCCACCTCGACTTCCATGTGACGGACCTGGACGAGGCGGAGCGCAGGGTGGTCGGCCTCGGCGGGCGGCCGCTCGACACCAAGGACGCCTCCGGCCCCTTCGAGGAGCGCGGCTACGCCGACCCGGCCGGACACTCCTTCACCCTGCGCCGCGTGCGGCCCACAGCGCCCAAGCTGGGCTGACGCCCGGTCCTCAGTCCCGGCCGCCGCCCTTGTCCGAGGACGGCCACACGCCAGTGGAGCGCTCAATGGCCGTCGCGCCCGTGCGGTCCACCGCGCTGCGCACGGCGGCGAAGATCGCGCCCTGCAGGGCGGCGGCAAGGAGCACCTCGCCCCAGCCGCGGTCCTTGTCCAGGGCGTCGGGCGCGTCCTCCTCGTGACGTATCGCCATCCAGGCCTTCTGGAAGGCGAGTCCGGCGAGGGCGCCGCCCGCCCAGCTCAGTACGAAGCCGATCGGCTTGTAGGCGAGGGGGAGTTTGAGTTTCTTCCGCTTCTTGGCCACCTTGGTCTCCTTTGCCTCTCCGGTCAGGGACGTCCGCGGGCGGGCACCCGTTCGGCCTCGGGCACCGGGCCCGGCGCGGTCCCGTCGCCGAACGGCCGGCCGCCGAGCTGCTCGCGGTGATGGGGCGTCAGCCAGCCGGACAGGTCGGGTCCGAGGGGGACGATTCCGCTCGGGTTGATGCCCGTGTGGACTTGGTAGTAGTGCCGCTTGATGTGGTCGAAGTCGACGGTGTCACCGAATCCCGGCGTCTGGTAGAGGTCACGCGCGTACGCCCACAGCACCGGGTTCTCCATCAGCTTCCAGCGGTTGCACTTGAAGTGGCCGTGGTAGACGGCGTCGAAACGGACCAGCGTGGTGAACAGCCGGATGTCCGCCTCGGTGATCGTGTCGCCGACCAGATACCGGCGGTCCGCGAGACGCCCGGCCAGCAGCTCCAGACGACGGAAGACCCCCGCGCACGCCTGCCCGTACTCCTCCTGGTGGGTGGCGAAGCCCGCCCGGTACACGCCGTTGTTCACGTCCTCGTAGACGTCCGCCATGACCTCGTCGATCTCGTCGCGCAGCCGCTCCGGGTACAGGTCGGGGGCGCCGTCCCGGTGCAGGGCCGTCCACTCGGTGGCGAAGTCGAGCGTGATCCACTGGTAGTCGTTGGTGACCAGCTTTCCGCTCGGCACGTCCACCACGGCGGGCACGCTGACGCCGCCGGGGTAGTCGCTCTCGCGCGCGTCGTACGCCTCACTGAGGTACCGGATGCCCAGAACCGGGTCGCGGCCTTCCGGGTCCAGCGCGAACCGCCAGCTCCGGTCGTCCTGGATCGGATCGGTGATCGCCAGCGACAGAGCGTCCTCAAGGCCCAGGAGCCGCCGCGAGACCACCGCGCGGCTCGCCCACGGGCAGGCGCGGCTGGCGACCAGCCGGTAGCGGCCCGCCTCCACCGGCCAGCCGTCGCGGCCGTCCGCCGTAACGCGGTCCGCGAAGTGGCTCTTGGACCGTTTGAACACCTTCTTGCCGTACTCGGCGTTTCCCTCACCCTCGCTCATGACGCCCTCGCTTCCTGTGTTCCACTACGGGTGCCCCCGTGAGCGTTCCCCGATTCCCGCCGTCTCCACGGTGTGAGGCGGGCGGCCCCGGGAAACCGGGCGGTGTGGGCAGTGACTCGGACAGTGACTCGACGGACCGGCAGAACCGGTCGGACCGGCCGAACCGGCAGAACGGGTCGGACCGCAGGACCCGCGTCACGGTGCTGGTGGCGCTGGGCGCCAACCTGCTGATCGCCGTGGCCAAGGCCGTCGGCGGCCTGATCGCGGGCTCGCCCGCGCTGCTCTCGGAGGCGGCGCACTCCGTGGCGGACAGCATGAACGAGGTGTTCCTCCTCGCCGCGCTGAGCCGCAGCCGTCGCCCCGCGGACCGTCGGCATCCGTTCGGCTACGGCAAGGAGCGGTTCTTCTGGTCGCTGCTGGCGGCCGTCGGCATCTTCGTGATGGGCGGCTGCTTCTCCTTCTTCCAGGGCGTCGAGGCGCTCAGGAACGGCGCCCATGAGTCGTTCCGCGGCTATGTGGCGGGGCTCGTCGTCCTCGCAGTGGCCCTGCTCGCGGAGGGTGCCTCGCTGTTGCGGGCGCTCCACCAGGTGCACCAGCAGGGCGGCGCGGGCGGGATGCGGGATCCCGCGCTGCGTACGGTGGTCGCCGAGGACGGCACGGCGGTCGTCGGTGTGACCCTCGCGATGGTCGGTATGGTGCTGCACATGGTCACGGGCCAGGTCGTGTGGGAGGCCTCCGCCTCCCTCGCCATCGGGGTGCTGCTGGTGTACGTCGCCTACTTGCTGGGCCGTGACGCGCGCGACCAGCTGATCGGGCGGGCCGCGGACGAGGAGCTGAGCCGCAGGATCCGCGGCCTGCTGGAGGCGCAGCCCGAGATCGACAGCGTGGAGGCGCTGCTGACCATGCAGCTGGGCCTCGACTCCACCCTGGTCGCGGCTCGGATCGACCTCGTCCCCGGTCTCGACAGCGAGGAGGTCGAGGACGTCGCCGTTCGTATCAAGCGCTCCGTCGCCCACATCGTCCCCCAGGCCGATCAGATCTTCCTCGACGTGACCGACGCTCCGACCGCCAGGGCGGCCGTACGGGGGGACGCGGCCAGGAACGGCGACGTGACAGCGGGAAGCCCCGCCGCGACGGGGGAGCGCGGCGGGGCCTGAGGCTCAGGTGCCCGACGGCCGGCGGATCATGCGCGCGGATCCCAGAAAAGTTCGGGAACCCCGAAGCCGCCGCTGCTGAGCGCAGCCGGCGGCGACGCCGGGCCCCTCGGTGCTTCGTCGCCGCTGACTGCGGGCGTGCCCGTCAGCCGGTCGGCTCCAGCAGGAAGACGGGAATCTCCCGGTCGGTCTTCTTCTGGTAGTCGGCGTACGGCGGATACGCGGCGACCGCGCGCTCCCACCACAGGGCCTTTTCGTCACCCGTGATCTCCCGGGCCGTCAGTTCGTGGCGCGTGGGGCCGTCCTGGAGCTCCACGTGGGGATCGGACGTGACGTTGAAGTACCAGACCGGGTGCTTGGGAGAACCGCCCAGCGAGGCCACCGCCGCGTAGCGCCCCTCGTGCTCGACCCGCATCAGCGGGGTCTTGCGGATCTTGCCGCTCTTCGCGCCGCGTGTGGTGAGAATGATGACGGGCAGGCCCGTGTCCTGCAGCGTCGTCCCCTTGGTGCCGCCGGAACTCTCGTACAGCTCCACCTGCTCCCGCACCCACTGCGTCGGACTGGGTTCGTACTCGCCCTCAAGTGGCATGACTTCCGTCCCATCGTCGCGTCGTACTGGTCCTGTCTCGGCACGATTCAACACCAGTGCGGGCGCGAATCTTCCGCACCATCACCTCGCGTGTAACCGCCAATGGAGGGACGTGTGCGGCACGGTGGAGCCGTTCCCGCACGAGACGACGGAGGAGCGGCCCCATGTCCACGGCCACCGATCACGCCCCGACGACACGCGCCGCGGTCGAGGAACTGCCTGACTCGGATCGGTGCGGGCGACCCCGAGCGGATCGCCGAGCTCTATGCCGAGCGGTGCGACTGGAAGCTCAGCCGGCCGCAGGACGAGCACGAGCGCGCCGCCCCCGGGGATTCGCCACCGCTCCACCCGAGCCGACGCCGCCGCCCACTACCGCGCACCATGTACCCGGCGGCGCGGCCACCGAGATCGAGCGGATCCTCGTCGACGGCGACGAGGCGGTCGTCCTGGGCGAGATCCGCAGGACGGCCGGCGCGACCGGGCGCGCCTGCCGTGCCCGGTTCGCCCTGCACCTCACCGTCGAGGACGGACTGGTCGTACGGCACCACGTGTACGAGGACAGCCTGGCCGTGGCCCGCGCGTTCGAGCCCGCGTCCTAGCGGGAGCGGGACCGCGGCTTCCCGCCGCGCCCCCGTTCAGCCCCACGTGGCCCCGGCGGGCTCCTTGATCGTCGCGTTGAGCCGGTTGAAGAAGTTCGTCGTCGCGATCCAAAGGATGAGTGCGGCGAGCTGCTGCTCGTCGTAGTGGTCGGCGACCTCGTCCCACAGTTCGTCGCTGACCGCGTCGCCGGAACGGTCGCCGAGTCGCGTCATCTCCTCGGCCAGCGCCAGCGCGGCCCGCTCGGCGTCCGAGTAGTACGGCGCCTCGCGCCAGGCCGCCACGGACCAGAGCCGTTCGTCCGTCAGGCCTGCCTTGCGGCCGCCGCGCGCACCGGCGTCGACGCAGGCGCTGCACCCGTTGATCTGGCTGGCCCGCAGATGCACGAGCTCGAGGGTCTGCTGGGGAACGCCGCCCTTGCCGGTGGCTTGGTACAGCCCCTGGATCGCCTCCATCGCGCCGGGAAGGATCATCGCCGGGTTCTTCATGCGTGCCTGCATCACGTTCTCCTCAGGTGTTCGCCGTGCTCATCGCTTGTCACCGCACTGACGAAGCCCGGCCGGGAAATGTGACAGGGAGCGTGCTCATGAGTGGGGCACGAGCATCCGAACGGCCAGCACCGTGGTCACCGCGCTCGACGCGAGCGCCGTCACCAGCCGCCCCCGGTGCCCCGTCAGGACCCGGCCGAGCAGGGCGCCGCCCCCGGCGACCAGGAGCTGCCAGCTCGCGGAGGCGGCGAACGCGGCGAGGACGAACATTCCCTGCTCCAGGGGCCGCACCGCCTCGGCCGTACGGCTGCCCAGCACCAGCGCGGCGAAGTAGATGACGGTGGTGGGGTTGAGCAGCGTGACCCCGAGCAGCGTCAGATAGGCACGAGCGGGATGCGGGGAATCCTGCTCGGCCCGGGTGGCGAGCCGTCGCTCGCGGTACTGGCGGAACGCGGTCACCGCGCCCCGCACGGCCAGCGCGGCCAGCACCAGCGCCGAGGCCCAGCGCAGCGGGGGCAGCACCGGCGTCAGCGTGGCCGCGAGCGCGGAGCCTGCGAGTGCGGCGACCAGGGCGTACAGTCCGTCGGCGGTCGCGACGCCCAGCGCGGCGTAGGCGCCGATCCGCAGGGACGTACGAGCGGTGAGGGAGACGAGGTAGGTCGCGACCGCTCCGACGGGCATGGCGATGCCATAGCCCGCGAGAAGCCCCGCGACGAGCGCGGCGGTCACGACCGGGGAAGCGTGGGCTTCCCCGGTCGTCCGGACTGCTGCCGGCCCCGCACCCGACGAGCGGCGGCGGAGGTTGGCGGCAGGAAGGCTTCGATCGTGGACATGCGCAGATCCTGGGGCTACGGATCTGCGCATGCAACCGAATTACGCGGGGGCCATCCTGGAGGAGATCAGGCCATACCCGGGCCACCGGGGCAGCGCTGAGGCGGCGAAGCCCGAGGACCTGGGCGGGGCTCCCCACGTGCTTCGGCCAGATCGGGCGTCCAGCGCATCTGGCCGAACTTCGTGTGGCCGTGTAGGTGCCTGGGGCATCTAATGAAGATCGGCAAGAGGGAACCAGCGCTTGCGAGGTCATCCATGACAAAGCCCCTCACCACAGAACCGATTGCCTTCCCCCAGGACCGTACGTGTCCCTACCACCCACCCACCGCCTACGACCCGCTGCGCGAGGCGCGCCCGCTCACCAGGATCACCCTGTTCGACGGGCGTGGCGTATGGGTGGTCACCGGCCACAGCGCCGCCCGCGCACTCCTGTCCGACCCGCGGCTGTCGTCCGACCGCACCCGCCCGGCCTTCCCCGCCACCACGGAGCGGTTCGCGGCGGCCCGCGCACGCCGCGTCGCGCTGCTCGGCGTCGACGATCCGGAGCACCGCACCCAGCGCCGCGTGCTGGTCCCGAGCTTCACCCTCAAACGGGTCGCCGCGCTGCGCCCGCGCATCCAGGAGACCGTCGACCGGCTCCTCGACCGGATGGAAGACCAGGGCCCACCGGCCGAGCTGGTGAACGCGTTCGCGCTTCCCGTGCCCTCCATGGTGATCTGCGCCCTGCTCGGCGTCCCCTACACCGACCACGACTTCTTCGAGGAACAGTCCCGCAGGCTGCTGCGCGGCCCCGCCGCGGCCGACACGGAGGCGGCGCGCGCGCAACTGGACGCGTACTTCGGCTCGTTGATCGACCGCAAGCGGAAGGATCCCGGGGACGGACTCCTCGACGAGCTCATCCAGGATCAGCTTCGCGAGGGGGCGATGGACCGCCAGGACCTCGTCTCGCTGGCGACGATCCTGCTCGTCGCCGGGCACGAGACGACCGCCAACATGATCTCGCTCGGTACCTTCACCCTGCTCAGGCATCCCGAGCAGCTCGCCGAACTGCGGGCCGACCCGACGCTGATGGCCGCCGCCGTAGAGGAGTTGCTGCGCTTCCTCTCCATCGCCGACGGGCTGCTGCGGGTCGCCACCGAGGACATCGAGGTGGCCGGGAAGACGATCCGTGCCGACGAGGGCGTGGTCTTCGCGACCTCCGTCATCAACCGCGACGCGCACACCTTCACCGAACCGGACGCCCTGGACTGGCACCGCCCGGCCCGTCATCACGTCGCCTTCGGCTTCGGCATCCACCAGTGTCTCGGCCAGAACCTGGCCCGCGCCGAGATGGAGATCGCGCTCCTGTCACTCTTCGACCGGTTCCCCGGACTGCGCCTGGCCGCACCCGCGGACGCCATCGCGTTCAAACCCGGGGACACGATCCAGGGGATGCTGGAACTCCCCGTGACCTGGTAAGAGGCTGCAGGCATGAGCATCGACATCACCATCGACAAGGACGTCTGCATCGGCGCGGGCCAGTGCGCCCTCGCCGCCCCAGGCGTCTTCACCCAGGACGACGACGGATTCAGCGAGCTGCTGCCGGGCCGCGAGGACGGCGGCGGCGACCCGATGGTCCGGGAGGCGGCGCGGGCCTGCCCGGTCTCCGCCATCACGGTGTCCGAGACCTGACGGCCACCAGTCAAGCGGGTCACTTCTCCAAGGCCGCCGGATCGAGCCCACGCAGGCGTACGGGGTCGGCGATCACCTCGTACGCCGTGATCCGTTCGCCCTCGACCGTGAGGGTGAGGGCGATGAGCAGCCGTCCGCGCGGGGCGACGACCAGTCCCACGGTTCCATCGACCGGCGCCAGGTCCGCGTGGCGCGACCGCTCGCGCGGGAGCACGGTCTCCCGCGCCGCGCACCCCTGTCGCCGTGCCCACCGGCACGGCGACGGGATCCGCCCGGCGTACGACATCGGGGTTCAGGACGGCGAGCAGGGCCGAGGTCGCCGCCCCGCGCGGCGCTGAGGAAGGCGTCGATGACATGCCGGTGCCGGCCGAGTTCGGTGCCGGACACCACCGGCGCCCCGCACCTTGAGGCGCGCGCGGCTGGCCGGCTTCTTGGCGGCCACTCGGTTGCGGCCGCCGACGACGGCGATCTCGGCGAAGGGCACCGCGAACAGGTCGTGGAGCACGAACGCGTTCCGCTCGGCCGGACTCGACGTGCCGAGGACAACCAGCAGAGCGAGTCCACGGAGTCGGCCAGTCGGGCCTCATACGCGGGATCGCTCGTGTCGTCGCCTCACCGAACCGGTCCGGAACCCGCTCCCCGACGAACTCCTCCCCGCGCGCGGCGCGGGAGCCGCCTGAGCGCCCGCCCCTATCGCCGGGCTTCCACCAGCAGTCGCGCCGCCTCGGCCGCCTGCTCGGCGGGCTCAGTGCTCCGCGTGATGCCCGCGGTGACCATGGCACCCTCGGCCAGCAGATACAGCTGGTCCGCGACGGAGGAGGGGAGCCCGGCGTTGGCCACCAGGCTCCGCAGATAGTCCTTGAACGCGGCTTTGTGCGCGCTGACCTGGGCGGTGACGCGGGGCGAGGTGGTGCCGAGCTCCCCGTACGCGTTGATCCAGGCGCAGCCGCGGAAGCCGGGCTCCGCGAACCACCGCCGAAGCCAGTCGAAGACCGCCAGGATCCGCTCACCCGGTTCCTCGTGCCGGTCGACATGCTCGGCCAGCCGCTGCCGCCAGCGGATGTCGCGCCGCTCGAGGTACGCCTCGACGAGCCGCTCCTTGGCGGGGAAGAGCTGGTAGAGCCGCTTGAGCGAGACCCCTGACGCTCCGCGGATGTCATCCATGCCGACGCTCTGGATGCCGCGTCCGTAGAACAGCTCCTCCGCGGCGTCGAGCGCCTGGTCCCGGGCGAGGGCCTGGCGCCGGGCGGCCGTGCTGTCCATGCGGGGGGCTCCTTGACGTGAGAACGGTCGTTCTCTACGTTAGCAGTCGGGTGTGAGAACGTCCGTTCTCTCACTGTGGGACCCCGCCCGCGAGATTGAGGAACCTCATGACCGACCGCCCGCCCCTGCCGCCCTTCACCCGTGAGACAGCCGTCCAGAAGGTCCAGGCCGCCGAGGACGCCTGGAACACCCGCGATCCCCACAAGGTCTCGCTCGCCTACTCCGAGGACTCGGTCTGGCGCAACCGCGACACCTTCGTGACGGGCCGCGCCGAGATCGTCGAACTCCTGACGGCGAAGTGGGCGCGCGAGCGGGAGTACGCCCTGCGCAAGGACCTCTGGGCGTTCGACGGCAACCGCATCGCCGTCCGCTTCCAGTACGAGTCGCACGACGCCGACGGGCAGTGGTGGCGCTCGTACGGCAATGAGCTGTGGGAGTTCGACGAGCACGGTCTGATGACGCGGCGCGAGGCAAGCATCAACGACGTACCGATCGAGGAGAAGGAACGCCGGATCCTCGGCCCGCGCCCGGAGGCGGAGCGCGGGGCCTCCTTCCCGGTTCAATAGGGTTGGGCGGGTGAGCGAACGCCCAGAGCAGCCCTTCCTCTACGTCGTCGTCTGCGCGGCGGGCATCGCCGAGGACATCGGCGAACTGATCACCGCGGCACAGGAGCGGAACTGGGAGGTCGGCGTCATCGCCACACCTCAGGGCCTCGGGTTCATCGACGCGACGGACGTCGAGGCGCGGACGGGCCGCCCTATCCGGTCGGCCTGGCGCTCCCCGGGCGACCCGCGCCCTTTCCCTGCCCCCGACGCGGTGGCCGTCGCACCGGCCACCTTCAACACCGTCAACAAGTGGGCGGCCGGCATATCGGACACCCTCGCCCTGGGAACCCTGTGCGAGGCGTACGGCCTCGGTGTCCCCATCGCCGTACTGCCGTGTGTGAACGATGCGTTGGCGGCCCACCCCGCCTACCGCGCGAGCGTCGAGCGGCTGCGCGGGATGGGGGTCCGCTTCGGCGACCCGTACGCCGGGGAGCCGCGACCCGACGGCGGGCGCCCGGAGTTCCGCTGGGGGAGTGTGCTGGACCTGCTGACCCCGCAAGCCACGCCGGCCGTCGAGACTGCACCTAGGGCCGACGGTAGATCGTGATCGAGTGGCCGACGTCGTCGATCGGCCGGCTGGTCCTGAGCAGGGCCTTCAGCCGGTCGTCGGCCTTGGCGACCGAAGTGTCGGACACGACGAGCAGCCCGTGCACCTCGCTCGGCGGTGCCGTGCGCGGATCAGCCGCGTCGATGCCGTAGTACGACGGCACACCGGCGCCCTTGTAGACGAGCCAGACCTTCTGGTGCGGGTAACGCCGGTCCAGGCGGTCGGCGAGGCGGCCGAGGTCCTGTCCCCAGTCGACGTTCGAGTCGTGCAGGCGCAGACGGGTCTTGGACGGCCCGCCGAACGCCTCGTTCGAGTACGGCAGGTAGTACGGGTACGTGCGCAGCGAACTGACGGCCACGAACACGAGCAGCGCCGCCACGGCCACCTGGGCCCATCGCCGTCGCAGGGCCACGGCACCGCCCGCCGCGACCGCCAGGAACACCGGTACGAACAGTGCGTAGCGCACTCCGAGATCGCGGGAGCCGCTCATGGCCACGGCCAGCAGCAGCGCCGGGGGAATGAGGACGTACGGGGCGGCGGGCCGCAGCCGGGGCAGGGCGGTCATCGCCGCGGCTCCGGCCGACCACAGCGCCGGCATGCCCAGCGGTGTCTTCACCAGCAGCGCGGCCGGCAGGTAGTACCAGAGCGAGCCGCGATAGAGCCGGCCGAACAGAAAGCCCTGCCAGGTCGCGTGCTCGAAGCCGAACTGGACGCGCATCCCGTCCCGGTACGGCTGCGGGAAGGGCAGCCAGTCGATCAGCAGCCCGCGCAGTCCGTGGACGGCCGGGAGATCCGCGGGCGCCGTCCAGCGCAGCCGCGGATCGACGGCGAGATACGTGGCCCACACCACGGCGAGGGCCACCAGCGCCATACCGGCCGCGGCCGCCGCGCCAAGCCAAAGGAGCTGCCGCTTCGCGGGGCGCGGTGTCTCTCCGCCCGTGCCGAGATGCGGTGTCCCCGCGCCCCTGCCGAGGCCGCGCGCGTGCCACACCGACGCCACCGCCAGGGCCAGCAGCAGCGGAACAGCGGGCAGCATGCTCATCTTCGTGGCCACCGCCGCCCCGAGCGCCACCCCGGCGAGCGGAAGGTGAGGGAGCGGACGCCGCCGCGCCCGCCACAGCAGCCACACCGACGTCAGCAGGAAACCCGACGCCGGTACGTCGAGGGTGGCCAGTGAGCCGTGCGCGATGACATCGGGCGAGAAGGCGTACAGGGCGAGTGCCACCAGCCCGCCCACGCGTCCGACGAGTTCCCGGGCGAACGCGAGGACGACGAGCCCGAACAGCAGCGTCAGCACGATCACCGGCAGCCGCGCCCACAGCATCAACCGCCCCGGGTCGTTGCCCGACTCGTACAGCAGGCGCCGCCCGAGCGCCGTCTGATCACCCGCGAAGCCGGCGTCGAGGTGCGGGTGGGCGAACACCAGCCCGCTCGCGATGATCAGCTTGCCCAGCGGCGGATGCTCGGGGTTGTAGCGCAGGCTGTGCTGCTGGACGTAGACCACCGCGGTGCCCGCGTACACGGGCTCGTCGATCGTCGGGGTCTGCTCCACGGCCGTCGTGACCATGGCGAACGCCATCTGGGCCAGCAGCGCGGTCACGGCCACCACGAACACCCACCGCCGGTGCCGCCGAAGCCACTCGAATCGCCTGGGCGGCTCCGCACCGCTCACCGGCACGCGGTCCCCGTGCCTGCCGGCCATGAATGTCGCCATGCCCTTTGTTACGTCCGCTCCGTACGAGCCTGCTCATCCGGTGGCACCCGGATTCAGGTGGGGAGTCATGAGTATGCACCGCCACAGCTCCGGATCCGGGTGAGCCACGGCGTCGGTGGCCGCGCGGTAGACGCCGTGGCGTGGCAGAGCCCGGCACGGTGGACGAGGCGGCCTCCCTCCTCGCCGCCCGCCTCTTCCACGGCGGCCCGCCGAACCCGGGCCAGACCGGGCGCCGGTCAACTGGCACGCGTGGCAGTCGCGTGTCGGTGGTGGTCCCGGTCAACGGGTCCTGCGGACATAGTCCGCGCTGCCGGGCGTCGACACCATCACATCGCGGCGCACGATGCTCAGCCGGTTGCCGAAGCCCGAACGGGCCTTGCGCAGACCGCTGTCGGTGTACTCGACGACCACCACCCGGTCGTGGAACGCCTTCGCGTACGCCTCGCACTCGTCGTACTCGCCGCACTCCTCCGCCACCGCGAAATCGAGCCCGGTGCGGGACCTGAGTCCCGCCAGCTCCACGGTGTTCTTCTGCCCGATGGCCAGATGCCGGGCGTGCGCGTGCGCCGACAGCAGGGTGATGAACGCGGTGGCGTCGTCGGCGGTCAGCAGGTGCCGGGAGCGCGTGTAGCTGTCGTAGTTGTCCGGCTCGACCGCGTCGAAGCCCTTGTCGGCGCAGCCGTCGATCCATCGGTCGACGCGCGCGGCCACCCGCTCGCGCTTGGCCGGTGTACGGATGTCGAGCAGCGCCTCGTCCCAGTCCTTGTCGACCACGACCTTGCCGCGCGTGTCCCGCAACAGCAGGTCGGCGGGCCACTTGTCGCGCTCCTCGGGCTGTACCTGGAAGGCGTTCACGTAGCAGATGTTGTAGAGGCCGGGCGCGGGGGACGCCGAACGGTCGCGCGACACGATGCGGACGCCGGAGGGCGGCGGATAGGCGCCGCCGATCTGGTAGTCGAAGCCCGCGTGGAGCGGGGGGAGGCGGACGGCGGTCGGTCTCGGCGTCGGGTCGGGATGCGGCGTCGGCTCCGACGACGTCCCGGGGGCTTTGGTGGACGCCGAGGACGCGGCTCCGGGATGCCCGGACGGGCGGTGCGGCGAGGCCCTGGTGTCCCGCCCCGAGCCACAGCCCACAAGCGTCAGGAGTGCCGTCAGGGCAGCGGCTGCCCCCACACCTCCGACGCGGAGAACCCGCCTGCGGGGCATGTCCGCTCCATCAGTCGCGAGTGCGACCCCGCCTCGGACGCTTCCCGCGATCCTGGCGACTTTGGCCGGACTTGAACCGAGTCCGCTACCGGCTGGGCGCACCTCTGCGTGCCGGGACGCACCACGGCACGCGAGGATCAAATCGTGCGGGCACGCCCGCGTCAAGGCGCCCTGTTGAGGTCAGTGGGGAGTCCGAGGTGCGAACTCCGTGCCGCACGGGCCCGCGCCCTCGCTCTCGGGCAGGGCGACGGGTTCGCCGCTCATCGTGAGCGTCCGGTAGAAGCCGCCGATGCGGTGCGTGGAGCGGCCGACGTAGTGACCGATGAAGGAGCGGCGGAAGCGGTCGGGGCTGCGGTTGGGGCCGGAGCCATGGACGAGGCTGCCGTTGAAGAACAGCACGTCGCCGGGTGCCATGTCGACGGGTACGGCCGTCAGGCCGGGCGGTGGGGGAACGTACTCGCGTGCGAAGGACAGCGCCGCGTCCGCCTCCTCCGGACAGAACAGGTCCATGCGGTGGGTGCCCGGCACGACCTCCAGACCGCCGTTCACGCGGTCGATCGCGTCGCAGGCGATCCAGGCGGCCACACAGGTGCCCGGCTCGACCCGCAGATAGAAGTTGTCCTGGTGCAGCGCCTGACCGCGGGCGCCTGGCGGCTTGAAGTAGAACATGCTCTGCGCGGCCAGGACTTCCTCACCCAGCAGGGTCTCCAGGACGCTCCGTAGCCGGGGCTCGAGAAGAAAGCGCAGTGACAGGGCGTTGATCCGGTGCGGGTGCAGGACGCGGGGGTGGGCGTGCAGCGGGTCGGCCGGACCGTCGCTCTTCGTGGCGCGCGGTTCGAAGTGCCCCGGGATCGGGCCCGCCGCGCGCAGCGCCGTGAACTCCGCGCACAGCTCGTCGATTTCGGCCGCGCTGAACAGGCCGCGTACCACCACGAAGCCGTTGTCCTGGAATTCGGACTCGACACTTGACGCCGACGCCGACGCGGGCCCGGAGTCGGTCCGCCCCGGCCCGCTCTCCTCCGTGACTGTCATACGACCGCGCCTCCTCACCGGTGTCCCGCCTGCCTGTCTCACGCCAGACCGATGCCCCTTTCGCCGCTAAGGATGCGCGGGAGGCGGCGGCAACGTCGTGACGTCCGGTGCCGGCTCGGGCCAGACCAGCAGGACGGGGCAGGGCGCGTGGTCGACGACGAAGCGTCCGGCAGGGCCCAGGCTGCGCGGGCCGAGACGCGCCCGGTCGCCGTCGCGGGCCAGCACGAGCAGATCGGCGCCCTCGGCGGCGGCGACCACCTCCCGCTCGGCACGCCCGGCACGCTCCAGCCTCGTGGCGGGGCGCCCCAGGCGCTCGGCTGCCGTGTCGAGGAGCCGCGCCGCCGACGTGGCACCGAGGGTTTCCAGGCGGTCACCCGGGTCGGGCTCGCCGCGCCCGCGGCCGAGCAGGCCGGCGAAGGCGCCGTGCGCCAGATCGGGCACGCCGGGTTCGGTGACGTGCAGCAGCACCACGTCCGTCGCGTGCGGGACATGACCGCTTACGGCGTCCACACACGCCGGCCACGTTCCTTCGACCACCCAGACGATCACCCGCATACCCATCAGCCTCCGATGACGTGGAGCGAGACCCACAGGGCCAGCACGGCGGGGACCAGTGCCGCGGGCACGGCGATCAGACCGAGCCGGGTGAACTCCCTGAGGTCCACGCCGTGTTCGTGCTGGTGCACGATACGCCGCCACAGCAGGGTCGCCAGGGAACCCGCGTAGGTCAGGTTGGGCCCGATGTTGACCCCGAGCAGGACGGCCAGCACCGCGCCGGGCCCGGACCCGGCGGCCAGCGGCAGCAGGACGAGGACCGCGGGCAGATTGTTGATGAGGTTGGCCAGCACGGCGGCGAGCGCGGCGGTGCCGAGCAGCGCGGGCAGAGCGCTGCCGTCCGGCAGGAGCCGGCCCAGGGCGTCGGCCAGCCCGTTGTCGACCACCGCCCGTACGACGATGCCGAGCGCGAGGACGAAGGCGAGAAAGGACGGTGCGGCGGCCCGCAGCACGGTGAGCGGGGTGGCGCGGCGCCGGACGAGCGCGCGGACGGCGAGCACGAGTGCCCCCGCCGCAGCCGACCACGCCGGATCGATGCCGAGCGCGGAGGCGACGACAAAACCCGCCAGCGTGCAGCCCACGGTGACCAGCGCGAACAGTGGTACATCCGGCGGCTCCTCGGCACTCGGCGCGGGCGCCGCCGCACCCAGGTCGCGGGCGAAGAAATGCCGGAAGACCACGTACTCGGCGCCGATCGCCACCAGCCACGGCAGGACCATCAGCGCGGCGAACCTGGTGAAGCTCAGTCCGCTGGCCGTGAACGCGAGCAGATTGGTGAGGTTGGAGACCGGCAGGAGCAGCGAGGCCGTGTTCGAGAGGTGGGTGCAGGCGTACACATGCGGCTTCGGGCGGGCGCCCATCCGCGCCGCCGTCGCGAACACGACGGGAGTGAGCAGCACGATCGTCGCGTCCAGGCTGAGCACCGCCGTGATCGCGGAGGCGAGCGCGAAGACCGCGGTCAGCAGGCGGCCCGGCCGCCCCGCCGCCCAGCGGGCCATCCACGCGCCACAGGCCCGGAAGAGCCCCTCGTCGTCGCAGAACCGGGCCAGCACGAGAACCGCCGCCAGAAAACCGATCACCGGCCCGAGATGCCCGCTCTCCGCGCGGACGTGGTCCCAGGAGATCGCGCCGGTGGCGACGACCAGCCCCGACGCCGGGACCGCCACGACTGCCTCGGGCCAGTTGAAGGGCCGGATCACCGCGCAGACGAGGACCGCGACGAGCAGGACGACGGAGAGGGCCTCGGCAAAGGGCGAGCCGAGAGCGGCGGCGAGGGTTTCGGCGAGAGGCGTGGAGTGCGAGGCGGGGAGAGTGTCGGCGAGCGGGGTGTTCCGGGCGACGGAGAGCCCTTGGGCGAGCGGGGTGTTCCAGGCGACGGAGAGGCCTTGGGTGAGCGGGGTGTTCAGGGTTCGGTCCTCCGGGGTGAGCGTGGCGCCCGTCCATCACATCAGACGCGGCCGACGGGCCCGATGAGGGCGTCACTCCTCGTCGACGAGCGTCAGCTCCGCCCAGATCGTCTTTCCCTCGGTCGTGTGCCGGCTGCCCCAGCGCTGGGTGAGCTGGGCGACGAGCAGCAGCCCGCGGCCGCCCTCGTCGAAGATCTTCGCCCGGCGCAGATGCGGGGCGGTGTGGCTGCCGTCGGACACCTCGCAGATGAGGGTGGTGGCGTCGTGGATGAGACGCAGCCGGATGGGCGGCTCGCCGTACCGGATGGCGTTGGTGACCAGTTCGCTCACCACGAGCTCGGTCGTGAACGTCGCCTCGCTCAGCCCCCAGGTGTCCAGCTGGTCCACCACCTGCTTGCGGATCGGCGCGACGAGGGCAGGGTCGGCGGGAATGTGCCAGGTGGCCACCTGGGAGGGAGGCAGGCCGTGCGTACGGGCGACCAGCAGGGCAACGTCGTCCGTGGCGCCGCCCACCGGAAGCAGCGCCTGCAGGATCGCGTGACACGCCCATTCCAGGGACTGGGACGATTGTTCCAGGGCTCGTGACAACAGCTGGTGGCCGACGTCGAGATCTCGCCCCGGGCTCTCGACCAGCCCGTTGGTGTACAGCGCCAGCACCGTGCCCTCGCGCAGCTCGAGTTCCACGCACTCGAACGGCAGTCCGCCCAGGCCCAGCGACGGTCCGGCCGGGAGGTCGATCTGCCGGGGGGGACCGTCCGGAGGGACGATGTACGGCGGCGGATGCCCAGCCCGGGCGAGAGTGCAGCGGCGGGAGACCGGGTCGTACACCGCGTACAGGCAGGTGGCGCCGACCTCACCGGTGGTGCCTTCGGGCCCGGCATCCTCGGACAGCCGCACGACGAGGTCGTCGAGGTGGGTGAGCAGCTCGTCCGGGGCCAGGTCGATGTCGGCGAGCGTGCGGACGGCGGTGCGCAGCCGCCCCATGGTCGCCGACGCCTGGATACCGTGGCCGACGACGTCGCCGACGACCATGGCGACCCGCATCCCGGACAGCGGGATCACGTCGAACCAGTCGCCGCCCACCCCGGCACGCGCCGCGGGAAGGTAGCGCGAGGCCGCCTCCAGGGCTGCCGTCCGGGGCAGTGACTGGGGGAGCAGGCTGCGCTGCAGGGCCAGCGCAGTCTCACGCTCGCGGGAGAAGCGCCGGGCGTTGTCGATGCAGACGGCGGCCCTCGCCGTGACCTCCTCGGCGAGCAGGACGTCGTCGGGGGTGAAGGGGTCGGGGCGTCGGAACCGGGTGAGCACCGCGACGCCCAGGGTCTGGCCCCGGGCCCGGATGGGCACCGACATGGTGCCGTGGATGCCGTACTTCGCGACGCGCTCGCGCCGCCGTTTGTCCCAGGCCAACCACTCCTCCAGCGTGGTGGTCGCGTCCGGCGCCACGATCGTCCGGCCGGCGATCAGGGAGTCGGTCTGCGGTGAGGCGACGGGATAGACGTCGACCGCCCCGAGCGTGACGACCGCCTCGGGCGAGCCCGGGGTCACCGATCGATGGGCTGTGCGGCGGAGTGTGATCGGGGCGCTCGGCGGCTCGGAGTGCGGCTCGCCCCCGTGCAGCGGCGGGTCGAGCAGGTCGACGCTGACGAAGTCGGCCAGTGCGGGCACGCAGACGTCGGCGAGCTCCTGAGCCGTCCGGGTGACGTCGAGGGTGCTGCCGATGCGGCGGCTCGCCTCGTTGACCAGCTGCAGTCGCTCCCGGCCCCGGTACTGCTCGGTGAAGTCGTGCGCGGCCAGGCACACGCCGCGCACCCGCCCGTCGCCATCGGTCAGCGGCGCGATCCGAATCAGCCAGGCATGCGCGTGGTCCTCGCCGCCCGACCGCATGTACGTCTCCACATCGCGTCCCTCGCCGGAGACGAGCACGCCGGACATCTCCTCCTCGAGTTTCTCGCTCGCCCGCTTGCCGCCGATCTCGGAGATCCGCAGGCCCCGGATGCGGGCCTCGGGCAGGCCGATCACCTTGGCCATCGCGTCGTTGACCCCGTACAGCCGCAGCCGTTCGTCGTAGATGGCCATGGCGCAGGGCGACTGGGTGAGCACCGCTCTGATCAGCGGATCGTCCTGAACGCAGGGCTCCGCGCCTTCCAGCGGGGTGACCAGAAACCACTCGCCGTCCTGCTCGGCGCGATGGGCGAGCAGCCACACGGACAGAACACGCCCGTCGCGGTGGCGCAGGGGGAGGGTGCCGCTCCAGCGGTTGCCGGGGGGCGCGGACGGCGGCGGGTCACCCGCCCGGTCCAGCAGGTCCGCCGCCGGGCGGCCCTCGACCTCCTCGGGCGTGTAGCCCAGCAGTCGGCGGGCCCCCTCGCTCCAGCGGATCAAGGTGCCGTTCTCGTCGACGACTGCCCGTGCCGTGGCGGCCTCGTCGAGTGGATGGACCGGGCTCATCGTCGCCACTCCATTGCGCACACTCACAGTGAACAAGCGCGTCACTCGCGCTCCAGCCTAGTGCGTGGGCGCCCCACGCACCCCGGAACCACGGAGCGCGGAGCGAAACGATCCGCAAGGTGGATTTCCGGCCGATGTGAGGCGCGGGGCGGAAGTGAGTGCCGGACCCTTGACGGCCGTGTGTGTCATCCCGTCAGAATCTGTTTGTTCACGATCAGTTGTGATGACTTATGGGCCCCGATGAGGGAGAGCCGCCATGACGGTCACTCGAAGATCGGTATTGATCGCAGGAACGGCCGTCCCCGCGGCCGGTGCGCTCACGGGCGCCGCCGACGCCTGGGCGGCGTCCGCCGACCGCGCTCCGGGCCGACGCACCCTCGCCCTGCGCGACGGCTGGCGCTTCGCGCTGGTCAACCCGGGCGGCATCACCGACCCCACGGGCGCGTACGGGGAAGCCGCGCAGCCCGGCTACGACGATTCGGCGTGGCGGGAGGTCGCCGTGCCGCACGACTGGAGCATCGAGCAGACCCCGACCACGGAGCACGGCACCACCAGCGGCACCGGATTCTTCCTCGGGGGCCTCGGCTGGTACCGCACCACCTTCACGCTGCCGCCCGCCCTCGCGGGCAAGCGGATCTCGGTGGAGTTCGACGGTGTCTACATGGACTCGTACGTCTACTGCAACGGCAAGGAGGTCGGCCGCCATCCGTACGGATACACCGGCTTCGCCTTCGACCTCACCGGGCTGCTGCACACCGACGGCACCACCCCCGATGTCATCGCCGTGAAGGTCCACAACCGACTCCCCAGCAGCCGTTGGTACTCGGGCAGCGGCATCTACCGCGAAGCCCGCCTGGTCGTCACCGAGCCGGTGCATGTCCCGCGATGGGGCACGTATGTCACGACTCCGGAGATCACAGCCCAGCGGGCGGTCGTCCGGGCGCGGACGACCGTCGTCAACCAGACCGGCGCCTCGGCCGACGTCCAGGTGATTTCCCGGATCCTCGACCCGGACGGCCGCACGGCAGCGCATACGGCCACGACCGTCACGATCGCCGACCGGACGGACGAGACACACGAACTCACCGTCGATCAGCCCAAGTTGTGGGACTTCGCGACCCCGGGGCACCGCTACACCCTGGCGACCGAGCTGCGTGTCGGCGGCGCGACCGTCGACACCTGCCGCACCCCGTTCGGCATCCGGCAGTTCCGCTTCGACCCGGACGAGGGTTTCCACCTCAACGGCGCCCACGCCAAGATCAAGGGTGTCGACCTGCACCACGACCAGGGCGCGCTGGGCGCGGCGATCAGCATCGACGCCGTACGCCGGCAGATGACCATCATGAAGTCGATGGGCGTCAACGCCTTCCGCACGTCCCACAATCCGCCCTCACCGCAGATGATCCAGGTCTGCGAGGAGCTGGGCATCGTGATGATGGTGGAGGCGTTCGACTGCTGGCGGACCGGCAAGACGGCCTACGACTACGGACGGTTCTTCGACGAGTGGTGCGAGAAGGACGCCACCGAGATGGTCCTCGCGGCCCGCAACTCACCGGCCGTCGTCCTGTGGTCCATCGGCAACGAGATACCCGACTCCACCTCCACCGCCGGGCTCGCCATGGCCGACCGGATCATCGGCGCCGTCAAGGCCGCGGACGACACCCGCCCGCTGGTCATCGGCTCCGACAAGTACCGCCGCGTGCCCACGAAGGGCTCCGCGGCCGACCTCATGCTCGCCAAGCTGGACGGGCTCGGCCTCAACTACAACATCGCCAAGTCGGTGGACGCCCTGCACGCCGCCTACCCGCACCTCTTCCTCTTCGAGTCCGAGTCGTCGTCGCAGACCTCGACCCGCTCCACGTACCAGGAACCGGAGCACCTCAATACCGGCGAGAACCACACCCCCGGCGGGCGCGCCACCTCCTCGTACGACAACAACCTCGCCTCCTGGACGATGAGCGGCGAGTACGGGCACAAGAAGGACCGGGACCGGAAATGGTTCGCGGGCGAGTTCCTGTGGTCGGGCATCGACTACATCGGGGAACCGACGCCGTACGACGTCTTCCCGGTGAAGGCCTCCTTCTTCGGCGCGGTCGACACCGCGGGCTTCCCGAAGGACATGTACCACCTGTTCAGGAGCCAGTGGTCGAGCGAGCCCATGGTCCATCTGCTGCCCATGAGCTGGAACCACGAGACGGGGGACACGGTCGAGGTCTGGGCCTACGCGAACGTCGACACCGTCGAGCTGTTCCTCAACGGAAAGTCCCTCGGCACGCGGGTCTTCGACACCAAGAAGACCACCGACGGGCGTACGTACCTGGAGACCACGGAGGCGACCGGCGACGACAAGACCTTCACCGACGGTCCCTGTCCCGGAAGTTACACCAGCCCGAACGGCAGCGCGGGCAAGCTGCACCTCAGCTGGAAAGTCCCGTACGAACCGGGCGAGTTGAAGGCGGTCGCCCGGCAAGGTGGCAGGACGGTCGCGACGGACGTCCTGCGCACCGCCGGTGCCCCGCACGCGATACGCCTCACCCCGGACCGCACCTCGCTCGCCGCCGACGGGCGTTCGCTCGTGTTCGTGAGCGCGGACGTGGTCGACGCCCGCAGTGTGGTCGTGCCGGACGCCGAGCATCTGATCGCCTTCGACGTAGACGGCGGGTCGATCGCCGGTCTCGACAACGGCAGGGAGGAGAGCGCCGAGCGCTACCAGGCGAGCACCCGAACCGCCTTCCACGGCAGAGCACTCGCCATCGTCCGCTCCGGGACCGAGGCAGGCGCCCTGAAGGTGACCGCACGTGCAGAAGGCCTGCGCACGGGTTCCACGACCGTGCGGACCACTCCCGCCCGGTCCAGGGCGACCACTGCGGCGACGGCGTTCGAGCCCGACTACCCGGCGGCCCCGAACTACCCGTACGCGGACGCCAGTTATTCCGGCCGCTTCGACACCCTCCCCGCCGCCATGCTCGATGGCGACGCGGCCACCGGCTGGTCCAACGCCTTCTACAAGTCGGCGACGGCCCTGCTGCCCGCGTTCAGCGGAGCCCGTCCCGGCGACTGGGTCTCGGTCACCTGGGCGCGCCCCCGCGCCGTCGACCGCGTCGAGGTCTCCTTCACGGTCGACGCCACCCACACCCTGCCCGTCTCGGTCGAGGTCTCGGTGTGGGACGGCAAGCGGTACGTACCGGTGACGGGGGCGGCGGTCGACTGGGCCACCGCGTCCGACACACCGACCGTGATCACCTTCCACGCGACACGGGGCTCACGGCTGCGTCTCGTCCTGACCAGCGGCCACCCGGGAGCCGCCGACGGCGTGGTGCGCATCAGTCGTCTCGAGGTCCCGGCGGGCTGACGGCAGCCGGTGCTCGTGCTCGGTCAGCGTGTGCAGTTCGGCCGGCCCCAGCGGGGTGTGCACCTCGACGTACTCGCCGTGCGGCAGGCGTTTGACGACGCCGGTCGCACGGCCGTGCGCGACCAGTTCGCGGTCCCGCTGCCGCAGCCCCAGACAGACGCGGCGGGTCACCACGAAGACGACGGCGGGCACGACGAACAGCGCGATCCGCACCGTCCAGGTCACGGTGTTGATCGACAGATGGAAGCGTGTCGCCACGATGTCGTTGCCGCCGCCCGCGAGCAGAATCAGATAGAGGCTGATCCACGCCGCCCCGAGCGATGTACGGACCGGCCGGTTGCGCGGGCGGTCCAGCAGATGGTGTTCACGTCGGTCTTGGGTGATCCAGGATTCGACGAACGGGTAGACGCCGATGAGGACCAGGAGCAGCGGGAAGACAAGGACGGGAATGAGTACGCCGAGGACGAGTGTGTGGCCCCAGAGAGTGATCTCCCAGCCCGGCATGACGCGCACGAGCCCTTCCGCGAAGCCCAGGTACCAGTCCGGCTGGGCGCCCGTCGACACCTGGTCGGCGCGGTAAGGGCCGTACGCCCAGATCGGGTTGATGGTCGCGACCGCCGAGATCAGCGCGATGACACCGAACACCAGGAAGAAGAAGCCGCCCGCCTTCGCCAGGTAGACCGGCATGAACGGCGTGCCCACGACGTTGCGTTCGGTCTTGCCCGGCCCGCCGAACTGGGTGTGCTTGTGGTACACGACCAGGATCAGATGGGCCACGACGAGGGCCGCCATGACGCCCGGGATCAGCAGGACGTGGAGCGAGTAGAAGCGGGACACGATGTCATGGCCCGGGAACTCGCCGCCGAACAGGAACATCGAGAGATACGTGCCGACGATCGGCGTCGACAGGAGCGCCCCGTTCACGAAGCGCAGGCCGGTCCCCGACAGCAGATCGTCCGGCAGCGAGTAGCCGAAGAGTCCCTCGAACATGCCGAGGAGCAGCAGCGTCCAGCCCAGCAGCCAGTTCACCTCGCGTGGCCTGCGGAAAGACCCCGTGAAGAAGTGCCGCATCATGTGCGTCAGCATCCCGGCGAGGAAGATCAGCGCGGCCCAGTGATGGATCTGCCGGATCAGCAGTCCGCCGCGTACGTCGAAGCTGATGTCGAGCGTCGAGGCGTACGCCTCGGACATGCGGATGCCGTTCAGGGGGACGTAACTGCCGTGGTAGACCACCTCGTTCATCGACGGATGGAAGAACAGGGTCAGGTATACGCCGGTGAGGACGAGGACGACGAAGCTGTAGAGGCATATCTCGCCGAGCAGGAAGGACCAGTGGTCCGGGAAGACCTTGCGCAGGTACCGCCTGCCGAGGGAATAGACGCCGAGGCGGCCGTCGAACCAGTCGGCGACGCGCTCGCCGGAGGACGCCTGCTCGGCCGGCCGCTCCGTGGTCGTCACGAGCCCTCCTCCTCGGTCTCCTCGTCCCGTCGTACGTGGGCGAGCTTGTCGGGATTGGTGACGATGTAGACGTCGGACACCTGCTCGCCGTCCTGGGTGAGGTCCATGACCATGACGGCGTACGGCGACTCGCCCTCGAACACCACGGCGGAGTCGTCCCCGTTGACCCGCCGGTAGCGGACGTCGAAGCCCGTCCCGCGACGCGTGGCGTAGCCGGCGAGCAGCCGGGCCGCCTTGTCCCTGCCGTGCACCGGCCGCAACCCCGTCCGGTGTGCCTTGCCGCCGCCGTCCGTCCACACCGTGACGTCCGGCGCGAGGATCTCCATCAGCGCCGCGATGTCACCGCCGAGCGCGGCCTCCACGAAGCGTTCGGTCGCCTGCCGGCGTACGCGGGGATGGGCCCGGTAGAGCGGACGGCGGGCGTGCACGTGCTGCCGGGCGCGGTGCGCGAGCTGGCGCACGGCGGCGGGGCTGCGGTCGATGACCTCCGCGATCTCGGTGTGCGCGTAGCCGAACACCTCGTTCAGGACGAACACCGCGCGCTCCAGCGGGGTGAGCGACTCCAGGACCACGAGCATCGCCAGCGACACGGACTCGGAGCGCATGCTGCGGTCGTCGGCGGAGTCGTCGGGGGCGGCCTCGTCCAGCAGGGGTTCGGGAAGCCAGGGGCCGATGTACGTCTCGCGGCGGCGGGTGATGGCGGCGCGGCGGGCCAGCGCGTGGTTGACCGCGATGCGTACGAGGTAGGCGCGCGGGTTGTTGATGCCGTCGAGGGGGGAGCGGTGGGCGCGGCCCGTCCAGGACAGCCAGGTCTCCTGGAGCACGTCCTCCGTGTCGGCGACGGTACCGAGGATGTTGTAGACGATCGCGAAGAGCAGCTCGCGGTGGTCGACGAACACCTGCGTGGCCGCGTCGGTGCCCGGCGCGGTGCTTTGGGACATGCCTTGCCTCCCTTGGTGCGCTCACTACTGCGAGGGCCTGAGGGGGCCCGAATGTGACAGCTGACGGCGAAATGTGACGTACATCTCATGCGGCTTGCCCGGCGTCACACCGGCTCCGACGGCCGCCCTCTTGAACGCGAGTCCGACACAAGGAGAAACATCGTGTTCAAGAAATGGCACGGCCACCCATGGGCGATCCTCATCACGCTCTCTCTGGGGTTCTTCATGACGCTCCTCGACCTGACGATCGTGAACATCGCGATCCCCGACATGGGCCAGGACCTGGACGCCTCCCTCGACGAGATCCTGTGGGTCGTCAACGCCTACACCCTCGCCCTGGCCGTACTGCTGATCACCGCGGGCCGCCTCGGTGACCTGCGCGGCAAACGGAACCTCTTCCTCGCGGGCGTCGCGCTGTTCACACTCGCCAGCCTGGCCTGCGGCCTCGCGCAGGACCCGGCCCAGCTGATCGCCTTCCGCGCGGTCCAGGGCCTGGGCGCGGCGCTGCTCATGCCGCAAACCCTGTCGATCATCGCCGAGGTGTTCCCGGCCGACCGGCGGGGCGCGGCGATGGGCGTCTGGGGCGCGGTCGCGGGGATCTCCGGCGCCCTCGGCCCGATCATCGGGGGCGCGCTGATCACCCATCTCGACTGGCGGTGGATCTTCTTCGTCAATCTGCCGCTCGGCGTACTGGTGCTGGTTCTCGCCGCGGCGATCATTCCTGGTTCGCGGCGCACGGTACGGCACCGCTTCGACACCCTGGGTGTGCTGCTCGCCTCAGGTGCCCTGTTCTGCCTGGCCTTCGGTCTGACGGAGGGGCAGCGCTACGACTGGAACGGCTGGATCTGGTCGCTCTTCGGCGCGGCGGCGGTGCTCTTCGCCGGGTTCCTGGTGCACGAGCGTGGCCAGCAGGCGAAGGATCCGCTGGTCCCGTTCTCGCTCTTCAAGGACCGCGACTTCACCCTGATCAACTTCGTCGGCATCACCGTGTCCTTCGGCGTCATCGGGATGTTCCTGCCGCTGACGATCTACCTCCAGTCCGTGCAGGGCTTCAGCGCGCTCAAGTCCGGCCTTGTGCTGCTGCCCCTCGCCCTCGGCTCGTTCGTGATGGCCGGGCCCGCCGGGATCCTCGCGGACAAGATCGGCGGCAAGTTCATCCTGATGACCGGGCTGCTCGCCTGGGCGGCCGCGCTGATCTGGATCGTGGCCGCCGTCGACGTCGGTTCGAGCTGGACGGCGGTCGCCTTCCCGCTGTTCCTCGCGGGCCTGGGCGCCGGCTGCACCTTCGCGCCGATGGCCACGGAGGTCATGCGCAACGTACCCGCGCGCCTGTCGGGCGCGGCCGCCGGCGTCAACAACGCGCTGCGGCAGGTCGGTTCGGTGCTCGCGGGCGCAGTCGTCGGCGCGGTACTGCAGGCCCAGCTCGCCTCGTCGCTCACCGACCAGGCCCGCCGGCACGCCGTACAGCTCCCCGCCGCCTACCGCGACGGTTTCGTCGGCGCCTTCTCCAAGGCGGAGTCCGACGTCAACGCGCAGCAGTCGGTCGGCGCTCCGTCGGGTCTCCCGCACGACGTCGCCGACCGCATGCGCGACCTCGGCGGCCAGGTCTTCGGCCACGGCTTCGTGGACGCGATGGGGCCCGCCGTCCTGGTTTCCGCCGCGGTCCTGCTGACCGGCGCGCTCGCCTGCCTAGCCGTACGCCGTCACCGCGGCCCGTCCGCCAACCCGCACGCCCTGCCCGTGTACGAACCCGAGCCGACCGAAATGGAGGACGCCACCTCATGAGTATCGACCTCACCGTCATGTACGCCGCCCACGACGCCTTCCGGCGCGACCTCGAACGCCTCGGCAAGGCCGCGGCCGACGGCACCGCCTTCACCCCCCAAGTCCGCGCCGGCTGGGACAACTTCACCCGCCAGCTGCACATCCACCACACCGCCGAGGACAGTGACCTGTGGCCGCGCGTGCAGCGCAAGGTCGAGGGGCGCCCGGCGGACCTCGCCCTCCTCGCGGAGATGGAGGCGGAGCACGCCCTCCTCGACCCGCGGCTCACCGCCGTCGACGCGGCCCTGAAGGACCGGTCTGCCGAACTCCATGCGCTCGTCCAGGCGTTGGCCTCCACTCTCGACGACCACCTCGCCCACGAGGAGGGCAGTGCCCTGCCGCTCATAAAGGAGGTGCTGACGCCCGCGGACTGGGGCGCCTTCACCGGACGTATCCGCGAGACACAGGGGATGCGCGGCGCCGCCGTCTTCGTACCGTGGATCGTCGACGGCATCCCGCCCGCCGACCGTGACGCGTTCCTCCGCGCGCTGCCCCCGCCCGTCCGTGTGCTCAACCGTCTGTTCTGGGAGGGGAGTTACCGCAGGCGCGGACTGTGGAGGGCCTGAGAGTCCGTGGGCGCCTCAGGCGGGCGACTGCTCCATCCAGCTGTCCGGGCCGGGGTCGCCGCCGGGTGCCCGTACGGCGAGCCGGTCGAGGTAGTGCTCCCAGCCCTCCTGGTGCGGCTCGCGGGCCGGCTCGGGCAGCGCGGAGTGGGTGAGCGTGAGCAGGGTGCCGTCCGGTTCCGGGGCGAGCGTGATCTCGACCCGGCTGCTGCCGGGCGGCACCGGGTCGCCCTCGTTCTCCCAGCCCCAGGTGAAGACGATCCGTGTGTACGGCTCGACCTCCTCGAAGCGCCCGGAGGCGGTGGCGTCACCGACGACCCGCATCCGGTACGCGCCACCGGGCGTCGGGTCGAACACGCCCTCGATGCCCTGCCAGGACAGCCAGCGCTGCGAGTCGGTGAAGAAGGAGAACACCGTCTCCGGGCGGGCCTTGATACGCCGCTGTACGACGACGGAGCCGTCGGGGGTGATCGTCACTTCTGCTCCTCCTCCCGCTCGGCCTGTTCGGCGAGCGCGGCCAGGGCGTCCAGCGAGTCGCCCCACATGGACTCCAGATAGGCGGCCAGCGGTCCCATCCCAGCACGGTCCGCCCGGTAGTACCGCTTGGTGCCGTCCTTTCGGACGACGACGAGGCCGGCCTCACGGAGCACCTTCAGATGCTGGGAGACCGCGCCGAAGGTGACGTCGAAGCGCTCGGCGATGTCTCCGGCCGAGAGCTCCTCCTGCCACACGAGCCGCAGAATCGCCCGCCGCCGAGGCTCACTGATCGCCTTCACCTGATCCACGCTGCCTATTTTAGTCATGGCTTGAACTTGCGCCGTTCAGGATTCTATTTTAGTGTCGACTAAAGAAAGAGGTTCGGGGCAATACCGGACACTCGCGACAGACTCCGAGGGGACATCCGATGGCCGACATCGCGATGCAGCTGACCATCGAGGCCGAGGCGGACACCGTCCGCGAAGCCATCGCCACCCAGACCGGCGTACGCGGCTGGTTCACGGCGGAGGCCGAGATAGGGGAGGGCGTCGGCGCGGAGCACGCGCTGAGCTTCCCCGGTGTGCCGGAGCCCTGGCGGCTTCGGATCACCGAGTCCGACGAGCGGCGCCTGGCCCTCACGGGGGAGAACGGCCCGTGGGCCGGCACCACGCAGACGTACGAGATCCTCGACGTCCCCGAGGGTGGCGTCCTGCTGCGCTTCACGCACGCCGGATTCCCGGCCCAGGACGACGCGTACCGCAACTTCACCTACGGCTGGGCGACCAAGTTCACGGCGCTCAAGTCGTACGTGGAGACGGGCAAGACCGCACCCTTTTTCGGCTGAGCCGAGTCTGTCCTTGCTGAGCCGTCCCCTGCCTCGACGGATCAACCCTTCTGAACAGGAGCACCTCCCATGAGTGCTGAAATCGCCGACCAACTCGCCCGCGCCGCCCGCAACCTGCAGGCGCACGCCCAGCAGTCCGCCCTCGCCGGCAAGCGTGAACTTCCCACCCCCTGCGCCGACTTCGACGTCCACCGGCTCAGCGAGCACCTGCTCGGCATACTCGTCATGAGCGGTTACGCCGCCGAGAAGGAACCGCTCCCCGCCGACGCTCCGAAGGCGCTGACCGAGCCGCCCTGGGTGGCGTTCCCGCCGCTCGTCGACCGGCTCGTCGCCGCGTGGGCCGAGCCGCGCGCCTGGGAGGGCCAAACGACCTTCGGGACGGACACCTTCCCCGCGCCGTTCGCCGGGATGATCACCGTCATGGAGCTGACGGTGCACGGCTGGGACCTGGCCACCGCCACGGGCCAGCCGTTCACGGCGGACGACGACGTGGTCGCCACCGCAACGACCGTCGCCGGGCAGATCACCGAGGGCACTCGCGCGGGCGGCGCCTTCGGACCCGAGGTGGAGGCCGCCCCCGACGCCACCCCCCTGGAGCGGCTGCTCGCCCTCACGGGCCGGAAGGCCGCCTGACCGCAGACGCCGACCAGCGCCCGGCCCCGGTGCAGGAGGTACCGGCAGCCGGGCGTGCTGACCTGGTCATATTTACGAGTAAGTACCCTCGCGGTACCGTGAGGACATGCCAGCTCTCAATGTGGAGTTCAGCGACCGCGAGCTAGAGGATCTGCGGCAGATCGCCAAGGAGCGCGGTACGTCGATGAAGGCCCTGGTGCGTGAGGCCGCCGCGGCCGACATCGTGCGCCACCGGGCGCTGCAGGAAGGCGCGGAGGTGTTCCGCCGGTTCTTCGCGGCCCACGCGGAGGAGTTCGCCGCCGCCTTCCCCGAGGACGAATCCCCCGCCAGAGGCGAGGGGCGGGCCGCCTGACCGATGGCTCCCGTCATCCATGTCGACGTGCCCTGGCTGCTCCAGCGCCACGAAGAGGTACTGCCCGACCAGCCCACGGTCAACGACTTCTCGGCGCTCGTCGCCGCCGTGGCCCGCCACCGCGTCGACCCGCCCCGTCTCGGCGTCGACTCCGACCCGGCCTGGCGTGCCGCGGCCCTCCTGCACACCCTGGCCCTGCTGAAACCGTTACCGGCCGCCAACGCCCGCTTCGCCTGCTCGGCGGCGGTCGCGTACATGTTCGTCAGCGGTGTCGGCATCGACCCGCCGTACGGAGCCCTCGTGGACCTTGCCCGCGATCTGATCTCGGGCAAGACGGACGTGTACGGCGCGGCCGACCGACTGCGGTCCTGGCAGATCTGAAAGAACGTCCCGCCTCCCGCAGGGAGGTGTTGTCACCTGGCCCTTCTCGCCGGATTACCCGTGGTACCCGAGCTGCGGACAGTGGCAGGGCCCGCTTGCGTGCGGACGGTGCCGCCGGTGACGGGCAGGGGCCCGGCCGTGAACAAGGCCTCGTTGAACGCCTGGTCACCGGTGGGTGCTCGGCCGACCGGGAATGCCGACACGGCCCGGCCACCGACGATCGACGTGGAGATGTAGTCGCCGACCATGCGCCCTTGGTCAGTGTTCGCGATCTGCGCGAGAGGGAACGGCCCGGTCAGCGTGGTGGCTGTGCTCCAGGAGGATCCGCCGTTGGCGGAGGAAATGTATCCGGCTTGCAAGCGGCACGTGGATGAGGAGCAGTTGGCGACCGGATAGAAGTAGTAGTACAGGCCGATCCTGGTGGTGGTCCCGGAGGTGGTGCGGTCGACGCCGAGGCCGGGGAGGAAATGGTCGACACCGCTCGTGGTGGAGTCGATGGGGACCCGGGTCACCGCTGTCCACGTCGTGCCGTTCGTCGAGGTGGAATAGACGATGTCATTGGCCGAACAGTTGGTGCGGAAGCGGCAGTCGTGCCAGGCGACGTAGATCCGTCCGGCGCCGTCGATCTCGGCGGAGGCAAGTCCCGCGGGAGCACGCAGACCCCCCGCGACGGTGTGGGCGTTGACGGTGGCGACCGGTGAGGTGCTGCTCCAGGATGTGCCGCCGTTCGTGGAATTGAAGGCGCGGATGGAGCTTCCGTTCGCGGAATAGGGCACCACGACGGTGCCGTTCGGCTGGACCAGCGGCTGCCCCCCGAGCCCGCTCGGCGATCCGGAGGGTGAGGTCGGTGCGGACCATGTGACGCCGCCGTCGGTCGAGGTGCTCATCAGGATCCGGTTGCCGGCCGAGTTGTTGTCGGCCTCGATGTAACAGCGCCCGTAGAAAGGGCTGGCTGGAGTGTTGTCGCAGACGACCCACTCCTTGTCGTAGTTCGGGCCGTCGAATCCCACTGCTCTGACGGGGTTCTGCCACGTCACGCCGTTCGTGGAACGGCTGATCGTGACGCCGGCGCCGTTGACGCCGCCGGAGGTGACATTGATGGCCAGGCCGGCGACCAGCCAGGTACCGTGCCGGGCGTCGTACGCGACCGCCGGGTCGGAGGCGCGGGAGAAGGCGCCGCCCTGGTAGACGGTGATGCCCGGAAGGGTGCCGTGCTGCCAGTTCGTGCCGCCGTCGCTGGATGTGCTCCAACCGAGGCCCGAGGCCCCGCCGTTGAAGAAGCGGCCGTTCTGGGCGACCGAGACGACGGTGTTGCCGGCGGCGAACGTGTCGGGCTCGACGACGGTGGCGTGCTGGCTGCCGGAGGTGAACGGGTCGGTGTCGATCTGTGTGAGGCTGGGCGGCGGCGGTGGGGCGGCAGCGAGCTGGACATCGTCGTACAGGGTGTACGTCGGATCTCCGGGAAAGTTGTCGTCGTGGCTGATCAGGCTGAGTGTGTAGCTGTGCCCGGGCGTGACCGTGGTGCTCGCCTGCCGCCAGCCCTGTCCGCTGGTGCAGGTCCTCGGCAGCGGGGTCACGATGGTCCCCGTTGTGTTGTCCCTGAGCGTGGCCGTCGCCCAGTCGTAGGTCACGGTGTCCGGGCAGCTGACGTTGTACCAGAAGGACAACCGCGCCTCCCCGGTGGCCGCGGAGAAGGTCTGGACGATGGAGGAGTCCCCCGAGGTGGGGCTGGTCCCTCCGACTCGGGCGGCATATGTTCCGCTGTGCGCCCCGGCGCTCACCACCGCGGTCGCACCGGTGGACGTCCAGCCGGTCAGGCTCCCGGTCTCGAAGCCGCCGTTGGATACCGCGGCGGCGGCCGGCGGGGCGAGGAGGAGGGACACGAAGCTCATGGTGGCTGTGGCGGCGAGCGCGACGAGGCCACGGGTGCGCAGGGCAGGAGAAATGGACACGAAGAGATCCTGGTCGAGAGGGAAAGGGGAAGGAGTACGACACGGGTGCGTGCACCCCTGAAGAGGTGGCACGCATCGGCCGCGCGGCCCAACCGGTCGTCTCGCCCCGCACTTTCGCCGCTTCGTTCGGCCGCCCTGATACAGGTTGAGGAGACGCGCCGACCCGGAGAGGAGGGGCGGCGTCGTGGCCGCGCGACGTCCACGGCGAGTCCACCGTGTTTCGCCGAGATGCGCTCTCAACTGGTCGCAGAGGAGCCCGGTGTGGGGCTCCTGGCCGGCGTGGGGTCCCTCGCTCAGGCGGCCGTCGCGCACTACCGCAGCCGCCGTACGCCCGGCCGATGAGCGTGACCACCGGCGACACCATCATGGGGGGCTCGATTGCGGGACTCCGTCCAGCCTCGCCTGAGCTGATCGCGGTAGCCCGCAACGGTCCCGCCCTCGGGGCCGCCGACCGAGGGCGGGAGGAGCGGGGCCGGCGGCCGGTTTCGCGCGGGAGAGCCGCCGTCCTGCGCGGGGCCTCCGAGAAGGGCCGGTTCCAGTGGACTACGCGGTGGTGTGCGCCGGGAGCGTGCGCGGGCCACCGGCGTGTGCGCGCGGTTCACACGGGGCGCATGGAATTTCGAAAACCGGTGCGAGCCGGGCGAGTTGACACCGAATCTGACTTTCTTTCAATGGTGCGGATGTTGCTCAAGTGCCTTGTTGGTCATGAGCGTGTTGTGCGAGGGTGAACTCCCTGCGCTTGGTCAATGGCCGGGTCTGAATCGCTGTCCGCCATTTCGGTCTGTCGACGGGCTCAAAAGGCTCCTGACCGACGGTCGCCGTACGGCATTCGTCCCCCGGCCGTTTCCGGCACTCCGTCAAAAGGTACGCACCAATCAGGGCTCCTTTTCGGCGGACAGGAACTTCTGTGTGCCACCTTGCACCTTGGAAGGAACCCGCTCTGTGCACACCCCCCACCCCCCTCGTCCCCCTTATCCGCCCAGTGGCGTTCCCGGCGAATCCGACGACGGTCTCGCCGCGCGGCTGAACGGCCGGCCTCAGAGCGATGCCGCTCATGCCGTAGCCCTGCTGACGGCCCGGCACTGGCAGTCGGCGTACGACTACTCGGTCATCTGCCTCGCTTCTTCGGCGAACGTCGCCTCCATGGTGACAGCGACCTCCTTCCACCAGGTGCTCGCGCGCCTCATGGAGGGTGACTCCGGGCTCGCGCTGCGGCCCCAACTCCTCGTGACCGTCCGGGACACCGTCAAACAGTGGTCCGCGGACGATCGGATATCCGGTGTTCTGCCGGACTTGCGGAAACCCGCGGGGGGCCGCGGTATGCGCGCGGCGAAGTCCATGACGGCCGAAAATCGGAAGCTCGCCGAGCGCTCTTTCCAAGCACTCCCCGGCGTGGCCCGCTGCCTGCTGTGGCACACCGAGGTCGAGGCGGAGCCCATATCCGTACCGGCTGGTCTGTCGGGCATGGATACCGACACCGCGTCGGCCGCTCTTGAGCAGGCCCGTGAACAATTCCGGGAAGGCTGTGTGCGCGCCCACCGTGAACTCGCGCCGACCAAGGAATGCGGCTTCTACAACCGGCTGCTGGACGTGCCGATTCGCCGTGGCGGTGCCTTGCTGCCCGATGTCCAGCAGCATCTGATGGAGTGCGCCTACTGCCGATACGCGGCCGAACAACTCAGCCATTTTGAGGGCGGGTTGGGCGTGCTGATCGCCGAAGCGGTACTCGGCTGGGGCGCACGGCGTTATTTCGACTCACGCCCGGGGCGCGAGGGACAAACGGTGCGCCCCCGGGGCGGGTCCGCATTCGGAGGGAGAAGACAGGGCAGCGGCGAACGGCCCGGCGGTGACGGACGTCCGGGAAGCGGGGGACGCCATCGCCTGCTGTACCAGATCCCCGCCGCGGGCCGCCGCACGGCCCAGCGGCCCCCCAAGGCCCTGCTGACGGGTGCGGGCCTGTCGGCCGCCCTGCTCGCGGCCGTCCTCGCCACCAGCCTGTGGTCCAACGACGACGGCGGCGCCGACCCCGCCGCCTCCACGGGCGCGAGCAGCAGCCGCACTCTGTCACCCGCCCCCGGCTCCCAGGCCCCGCCCGACCTGTCGTCGCCGCCCACCTCGGCGGGACTCCCCACGACCACCGAGCAGACCCGACTGCGCAATCTCGCCGCCGACCTGTGCCTCGACATCCGGGGCGGCAGGGCCAGGGCGGGCGCCGGGACCAAGCTCGCGGTGTGCTCGTCCGCCTGGACCCAGCAGTGGTCTTACGAGGACGACGGCCTGCTGCGCAGCATCGCCAACCCCGAGCTGTGCCTCGACTCGCACGCTGACAACGGTGTCGTCTTCCTGGACCGCTGCGTCGCCGAGGGCGCCCCACGTGACAAGGACGTGCGCTACGACCTCACGGTGAAGGGCGAGTTGCTGCCCCGACGGCACGACGGGCTGGCGGTCACGCCCGCGTCCACGGACCCCGACACCGATGTCGTCGTCAAGGTCCGCGACGGCTCGGACGCGCAGCGGTGGCGGACCGACTCCCCGTCGACCGGGCCCGAGTCGCTGTCGATCGCGGGCACGGCCACGCCCTCCCCGCAGCCCACCAGCGCCCCGACGTCCGTCGACAGCACACCCGAGCCGACGGCCGAGCCGTCCACGGACGTGCCGGCGGACCCGGTGGCCACCCCGTCGGAGACCTACCAGGAACCCCGGGCCGTGACCGTCGGCGACAGCGGCGACGGCGGCGACGGCGGCGACGCGAGCCCGCGGCCCGCGCTTCCGCTGCCCCTGGGCCTTCCCGACATCGTGGACGGGGTAGGCCGCCTGTAGCCCTACGAAACGACGTCCCTCGGCGGCTTGCCGTTGACGAAGTCGGCGGCGTTCTGGACGGCCGCGAGGGCGATCCGGACGAGCGTTTCGCGGGTGACGCCCGCGACGTGCGGGGAGAGCACCACGTTGGGGGCCTTGAGCAACCGCAGGGCCGCGGTGGGCGGTTCGGGGTCGAAGACGTCGATGCCGGCTCCGGCCAGGGCGCCTGCCTCCAGCGCGTCCGCGAGGGCGTCCTGGTCGATCAGGGCGCCCCGCGCGGTGTTCACGACGAACGCGGTCGGCTTGAGCAGCGCGAGCCGCTCGGCGTTCAGCAGGTGCCGGGTCTCCTCGCTGAGCGGCGCGTGCAGCGTGATGTAGTCCGACGTACGCAGCAGTTCGTCGAGTTCGACATGGCGGGCGCCGCCGAGCCGGGCCTCCGTCTCCGCGCCGACGGGCTGCGGACCGGCGTACACGATGGTCATGTCGAAGGCGACCGCGCGCCGGGCGACCTCCTCACCGATGTGCCCGAGTCCGACGATGCCCAGCGTCTTGCCGGACAGCTCGGTGATGGACCCCTGCAGTCGCGGCAGGGCCCAGTCGGCGTCGACGAGGGCGGTGTGCGCGGGGACGAGCTGCTTGGCGAGGGCGAGCATGAGGGCGAAGGTCTGCTCGGCCACGTTCTGCTTCTCGGCGCCGCTGGAGCCGATGTTGCACACCGGCACACCCTGGGCGCGCGCCGCGTCCAGGTCGACGTAGTCGAAGCCGTGGCTGGCGCACTGGATCAGTTCCAAGTCCGGTGCGGCGGCGAGGTGTTCGGCGCTCACCGGGCCGAGGCCGGTGATGATGACATGGGCCTCGCGCAGCGCGACGGGGTCCTCGTCGGTCGTCTCCACGACGGTGACGTGCGCTTCACCGGGGAACACGGTGGCGAGTGCCGCGCCCGCCGTACGGCCCCCGACATGCGGTGAGACGACGGCGAGCACGTTCTTGGGGAGGGTCATGCGGTTTCCTCGATCAGGTCGTCGGAGCTGAGCGTGCCCGGTCCCGCGTGTCCGGACAGGGCCAGCGTGAGGTCGAGCTCGCCCAGCAGACAGCGGATGACGTGCTCGACGCCCGCCTGTCCGTCGAGGCCGAGCCCGTAGGCGTACGGGCGTCCGACGAGGACGGCTCGCGCCCCGAGCGCGAGCGCCTTGAAGATGTCGTCGCCCGTGCGGATCCCGCTGTCGAAAAGGACGGTCAGCCGCTCACCGACCGCTTCGACGACGCGCGGCAGCGCGTCGGCGGCGGCGACCGAACCGGCCACCTGGCGGCCGCCGTGATTGGAGACGACCACACCGTCCATCCCGGCGTCGGCTGCGTGGCGGGCGTCGTCCGGGTGCAGGACGCCCTTCAGGACGATCGGGCCGTCCCAGTTCTCCCGCAGGAATTCGAGGTCGGGCCAGGTCTTTGCGGGGTCGGCGAACATGCCCACGAAGTGCATCACGGCCGCGTTCGGGTCCTCGTGCACCGGCTTGGCCAGGCCCGCTTGGAACGCCGGGTCGGTGAAGTAGTTGGCGGTGCCCACGCCGTGCAGGAACGGCAGATACGCCTGGTCGAGGTCGCGCGGACGCCAGGCCAGCAGGGGAGTGTCGAGAGTGACCAGCAGCGCGGTGAAGCCGGCCGCCTTCGCCCGGTCCAGGAAGCTGCGGGTGACCTCCCGGTCCTTGGCCCAGTACAGCTGGAACCAGCGCTCCGCGTCCCCCATCGCCTCCGCGACCTGCTCCATGGGGGTGCTGGAGGCCGAGGACAGGATGTACGGCACGCCCTGCGCCGCGGCGGCCCGCGCGGCGGCGGACTCCGCGTCCGGGTGCATGATCGAGAGCACGCCGACCGGGGCGAGCGCGAGAGGGGCGGGCAGCGGGCGGCCCAACACCTCGACGGACAGGTCCCGTTCGTGTACGTCGCGCAGCATGCGCGGCACGATCCGGCGCCGGTCGAGGGCCGCCCGGTTGGCGCGGGCGGTGCTGCCGTTGCCCGCGCTGCCCGCCACATAGCCGACGGGCCCGGGCCCGAGCCGCTGTTCGGTCAGCTCCTCCAGCCGCGTCAGATCGGTGGGCAGCCGAGGTACGGCGCCCGTCATTCCGTTCAGATAGATCTCGTACTGGAAATCGGCCCAATGCTTCGCCATCCGTACGTCCCGCCTCTCGTCCCTGAGACCGCGCTGTACGACGTCGATCCTGGCGACTGTGACAAGGCCCGTCCACTGTGGTGCGCACCTCGCGCGGCTGGGATTATCACTCTGTGACAAGCAAGCCCGCCGAGACCCCTTCGGCAGTCAGAGAGCGTGTCCGGCAGGAGATGGTCGCCGACCCGCGCGTCGTGGAGTCGATCGTCGCCGCGGTGCACGCACACGTTCCGGTGTACGCGGCGCTCGACGACAGCCGCCTGCCGGAGGTACGGGCCATCGCGGCCTGGGGACTGGAGCGGCTGCTCCACCTCTGGGTGACCGACGGCACGCTGGGGCCGGCCGACCTCAGGCGGTTGCGGGGCATCGCGGCGGCCCGCGCGGCGGACGGGCGCCCGGTGCAGGCGGTGCTGCGCGCCTACCGGGTGGCGGGCATGGTCCTGACGGAGGAGGTCGCGGCCCGCGCGCCCCGGCTCGCCGCCGCGGACGCCTTCGCGCTCGCCCGGATGCTGCTGAGCACCCTCGACACGCTCTCCGAGGAGATGGCCTCGGCGTACGCCGCCACCAGCGAGGATCTCGCCGCCGACCGGGACCGGGCGCTGCGGCTGCTGCTCGACGACCTGATCGCCGGGCGGCACGCCTCCGTGGGCGCGCTGACCGACCGGTCGGCCCGGCTCGGCGTCGAACTCCCGGACCCTTACTGCCTGTTGGTGGCCGAGCCGCCCGGTCCGGAGCGTCCCGACATGGCCCACGACACGGCGACGGACCTGCTTGAGGCAATGGCGGCTCCCGGCGCCGAGGTCACGTCACTGGCGACGGTACGCGGCTCCCGCGCCGTCCTGCTCCTGCCGGCCGGCGCCACCGCGAGGGCCGAATCGGTCCTGGGCGGGCGGTCCTGGCGCGGCTGCGCCATCAGGGGGGAGAGCCTCGACCGGGTCGCCGTCGCCCACCGCCTCGCCGCCGACGCCCTCGACACGGCGCCCGCCCATGCCCACCGGCCCGGCCGCCTTCTCACGGACGCGGACGCCCATGTCCTCGCCCTGCTCGCCGGACACCCGGCCGCCGCGCCGGACCACATCGCGCGGCTGGTCCTCGGACCGCTCACCGACCCGGCGCAGCGGCACCTGCTGGAGGCCCTCACCGCGTACATCGACACGGGCTCCGCGAACGCCGCCGCCCGCGAACTGCACCTCCACCCCCAGTCCCTGCGCTACCGCCTGCGCCGCATCCAGGAGCTCACCTCCCGCGACCCCCGAAACCCCTGGCAACGGCTCACGCTGGACATCGCCCGCACGATCAGGACGTAGTGTCATCGAACACAGCACCCGAGCGCCCTCGACGAAGTCCACCATCATCCGCTGACGCGCCGAACTCAGCCGCCGCCTCCCCTTGGGCGGCACCGCAGAACGCGACGTCCGCCAGGCGCTCGGCGCGTCCGCGTCGCCGAGGAGGAAGCGCGCCCAGTCACCCCTGATGTCCCCGAGGGCGACCGACTCGGCCACGGGCGCGCCGCTGACGGGGACCGCCGTGCCGTCCGTTGACGGGGACCGCCGTGCCGTCCGTTGACGGGGACCGCCGTGCCGTCCGCGGACGCCAGGACGGGAAGACCCGGTCGCGGGGCAGGCCGCCGACCGCCACCACGGGCACCCCGTGCACCAGGAAGGCCCCACCCCCATGGCGGACGGCCCGGCGCACCCACTCCCGGTGCGCAACGCGCTCAGCTTCCGCCTCGAGCCGCGCCTGAGGCCGTGTTCCCGGCAGTGCGCGTCGAAGAGCGCGCGCAGCCGTGGGACTCACGATCGCCGGCCCCGACGCGGACACCGCCGCCCGCTCCTTCGACCGGCAGGCAGCCCGGCCCGGCAGGTCGACCGCTTCGACGATGCGGGCGGCGACCGACGGGTCGTCGACGCCGAAGGCCGCCGGGTCGATCTCTGCCGGTGAGCGGTTCCCGCTCCACATGCCCAGGTGGCCGCCGTCGACGATCACGAGTTCGCCGGACGGGCAGGTGATGTCGCCCAGTGCGAAGATCGCTCCGATGACGGGGGAGACTACGCGTAGCCCGCCCGGCCCCCTATACGGGCCGTAGCCCGGACCGGGGCGCCGTCCGCCCCCGGGAGGTGCAGGGGGAACAGGAAGACCTCGACCGAGTATCCGGCGGCCTGCGCGGCGGCGACGCGGTCGAGTCCCGTCAGATTCTCGGCGATCACGCCTCCCGCGCCGCACAGGACGCGATGGGCGGCCAGGTCCGGATCGCCGGTGGGGTCCACGCTCAGCGCGTCGACGCCAACGGTGCGGACGCTCGCGTTGAGGAGTGTCTGTGCCGCCTCCGGCGTCAGCCAGGGGTGGCCGAGGTACTGGTCGGTTCCCCAGTACGCCGACCAGCCGGTGGCCAGCAGCAGGATCGCGCCGGGCTGGAGGCGCAGGAGACTCAGCGCGGGCGCGAGCAGGGCGGGCGTGATCGGCGTCCCCGCCGCGAGGCCCCGCACATCCGCCAGCACCGCCGGTCCCGCGAAGCGCTCCAGGGGCAGGGCGTCCAGCGCGGGCCACGCCGAGTTCACGTGGTACGGGGCGTCCACATGCGTCCCGGACTGCGAACCCATGTGCAGCCGCAGCACGTTGACCCCGTCCGTGGCGACGCGCAACGCCCTGTCCACCTCCACCCGCGGGTCACCGGGATACACGGGCATACCGGTGACCAGCGGCACGGACAGATCGAGCCAGGACTCCATCAGCTGCCCTCGACGGCGAGTACCTCCGGTGCGTCGTCCACCGACGCACCCGGCCCGGTGATCGGCGGCACCGGCACGTCGATCGTACGGGCCAGCCGCGTGCCCTCGGGTCCGTACACGGCCCGGGGTTCGGGGAAGAGCCGCAGCAGGGTCAGGAACAGGACGGCGGCGACGGCCAGCGACAGCGGCAGGCTGATGTCGATGCCGTTCGCCAGATCGCCCAGCGGGCCGACGAACTGGCCGGGGATGTTGGTGAACAGTACGCCGATCACCGCGGCAACCCACCAGGCCGTCATGCCCCGCCAGTTCCAGCCGTGCGCGAACCAGTAACGGCCGCCGCGCTGACGGCGGTTGAAGACCTGGAGCGCGTCCGGGTCGTACCAGCCGCGCCGGGTGTGGAAGCCGAGGATCATCACCACCATCCACGGCGTGGTGCAGGTGATGATCATGGTGGCGAACGTCGAGATGGACTGTACGAGGTCGAATCCGAAGCGCCCGACGAAGATGAACGCGATCGACAACACGCCGACCAGCATGGTGGCCTGGACCCGCGACAGGCGCGGGAACACCGAGGAGAAGTCGAGCCCGGTCCCGTACAACGATGTCGTACCCGTCGACATGCCGCCGATCAGGGCGAGCAGACACACCGGCAGGAAGAACCAGCTCGGCGAGATGGCGAGCAGCCCGCCCACGAAGTCGGGGGCCGCCGGATCGACGTACTTCGGGGCCTTCGCCGCGATGATGCTCGCGGTCGCGAGACCGAAGACGAACGGAAGCAGGGTCGCGATCTGGGAGAGGAACGCGGCCCCGACGACCTTGCGGCGCGGCGTGTTGGCCGGGATGTAGCGCGACCAGTCGCCGAGGAAGGCGCCGAAGGACACCGGGTTCGACAGCACGATCAGCGCCGAGCCGATGAAGGACGGCCAGAAAAGTGCCTGCGTCGCCGAGTCGGCCGAGGCGGTGAACACACCGGCGTACGACGGGTCGAAGTCACCGGCGAAGGCGATCGCGCCGAGCAGGAACAGCACCGTCGCCGAGGTCACCGCGATCTTGTTGACGAACAGCATGAACCGGAACCCGTACACGCACACCGCGAGCACCAGTCCGCCGAACAGCGCGTACGCGACGACGTACGACAGCGTGCTGCGCTCCAGGCCGAACAGCCGGTGCGCGCCGCCGACCAGGGCGTCACCGGAGCTCCACACCGAGATCGAGAAGAACGCGATGGCCGTGAGCAGCGACAGGAAAGAGCCGACGACCCGGCCGTGCACACCCAGGTGCGCGGACGAGGCGACCGCGTTGTTCGTGCCGTTGACCGGGCCGAACACCGCCATCGGGCACAGGATCAGCGCGCCGACGACGACGCCGAGGAGCGTTGCCGCGAGCCCCTGCCAGAAGGACAGGCCGAACAGGATGGGGAAGGCCCCAAGGACACAGGTGGAGAAGGTGTTCGCACCGCCGAAGGCGACCCGGAAGAGGTCGAGCGGCGACGCGGTGCGGTCCGCGTCGGGGATGCGCTCGACGCCGTAGGTCTCGACCTCGGTGAGGGACGGCGGCGGTGTGGCGGGGGAGTTCTCGGACAAGGGTGCTCCAGCGAAGTGCCTGTACCCGAAGGGGCGGTGGAGCGCGTCGTGGCGCGGGGAGGGAGGACGGCCGGTGGCCGCCGCTGGGGTGTGCGGCGTGAGCGGATGCCGTCCTCGCGGGGGTCTGCCGACGCTACGGCGGCGCGATGGCGCGGCGCCAGCGGGCGGATCATCCATCTTTCGCGCCCGAGGTGGAGTATTCGTCCATCGCTCGGGGCGCGCGATTCAGCCGGACGAACGGGCCTGCGGCGCGGCGCGCCAGCCGTGCCAACCGTGGACGGTGATCGCGATCACCGGGCCGTCCGGTGGCTCACGCCGGTACTGGGTGTACTTCTCCCGCAGGACGGCGATCGCTGCCGCGTACGCGTGAGGCTCCTGAGCGGTGGCATGGGCCGGGAGCCCCGGTTCCGGCGTGTCGGGCGGCAGGATGCGGGCCTCGCCGTCCGCCCGCACCCACCACAGCCGGTCCCAGTCCTCGTCGTACGCGTCCACGATCAGGCAGACGGCCGGGTGGCCGGCGATGTTGCGCAGCCGCCTCAACCGGAGGGACCGCTTGGGCTTGTGGTCGACGGCGGTGACGATGCCGTCGCCGTGCCCCGCGAACACGACCGGCACCAGGTGGGGGCGTCCCTCGGCGTCCACGGTGGCCAGCCGGGCCACCCGCGCCGCCAGGAACCGGCCGCGCGCCTCCGCCTCCTCCATGTCGGGCACGGTGCTGTCACCGGTAGTCGGACGTGACCTCGGCCAGGTCGTCCAGCGTGCGCAGGGTCTCGTCCTCCGGGAGGGTCGGCAGATACAGCAGGACGCGCTCGACGCCGAGTTCCGCGTAGATGTCGAGGGACTCCCGGTCGTGTCCGGCCGCGTACACCACCACGGCCGGCCGGTCACCGGCCGTCTTGCGCATCTGCTCGATTCGGGTGCCCAGTTCCTTGGGCGGTATCCCGCTGGGCATCCACGCCGACCCGAACTCGGCGACGCGGCCGAAGGCGCGCTCGCTGTCACCCCCGACCCAGATCGGCGGATGCGGTAGCTGGACGGGCTTGGGCCAGCAGTAGACCGGGTCGAAGTCGACGAAGTCGCCGTGGAACTCGGCCTCGTCCTTGGTCCACAGCTCGATGATCGCGCGGATCCGTTCGTCCATCAGGCGGCCTCGTACTGCCGGATCCGTCCCGTGATTGCGCATCTCCTCCCGGTTCCAGCCGGCGCCGACGCCGAACACCGCACGGCCGCCCGAGATCAGATCCAGGGTGGCCACTTCCTTCGCGGTGATGATCGGATCACGCTGGACCACCAACGCGATCCCGGTCCCCAGCAGCAGCTCGCGGGTCGCGGCGGCGGCCGCGCCGAGCGCCACGAAAGGATCGAGCGTGCGGTAGTACATGCGCGGCAGATCGCCGCCGCCCGGATACGGCGTCTCCCGGCTCGCCGGGATGTGGGTGTGCTCAGCCAGCAGCAGCGCGTCGAATCCGCGCTCTTCCAGGGCCGGCCCCAGCGCTGCCGGACCGATGCCCTCGTCGGTGAGGAACGTCGACACCCCGAACTTCATACGCGTCCACCTCGTCTCGTCGAACCCCTGTCGTCACTGTGGCGCGGTACCCCTGGGCAGGACGATCACACGTACGGCGGACGAGTCACTCCTCGTCGGCGGGGGCGTCCTGCGGTTCGGCGTCCGGGCCCTGGGCGCGGACCCGCTGCACGTGCTCCAAGGAGTCGCGCAGTTCGGTGAGCCAGTCGTCGGTGTGGCGCTGCACGAGGCGTACGCACCAGGCGAGGGCGTCGCTGCGGCTGCGCGCGACTCCGGCGGCGATGAGGGTGTCCAGGACCTGGCGCTCGGGCTGGCGCAGCCGGGTCATGACGGGCGCGGCGATGTGCGTGAACAGGGCGCGTTCGCCGCCGCACTCCACACCCCAGGAGACCTTCTTGCCGAACCGGTGTTCCGCCTCGCGGGCCACCGCGACCCGGTCTTCGCGGGTGCGCTCCCGGAATTCCTGGACACGTGCCCGGACGGCCGCCTTCTTCTCGGCGTCCGAAGCCCCCTTGGCGAGCCGTGGCTCGGGGATGCGGCCGATGACGGTGATCTCCTCGCGGTCGACCGTCACCTCCGTCAGGCTCTCGAAGAGATCATCGGGCAGGCGGCCGGCGAACCAGCCGCGCAGCTTCTCGCGTTGCTCGGAAGTAATCATGTAATGACGATTACTCCGTACGTCGGGATGCGCAAGGGGGTGCGGCCGAAGTCCGCCGTGAGCTGAAGCAGGGGCCCGTGAGGCGGTGAAGCGGAATGTTTCAGGCCTATTGCCGAGCCGGGGAAATCTGGCCAGGAGGCCGTCGCCGACGATCAACAACCGCTCAGTTGCGGGGCTTGGACGTTCGAATTCCGTAACTTCGCGCCACTGTTTCAATACTCAAAGTTACCGAAAAGCATGGGGTCGATTGTGTGTTTCCTGTGCGGACTCGGCAGACTCGCGCTCGCCGAACCGGCACTCGACCGAGCCGGTATCGCATTCAATCGAGCGGAAGGATGCACACAATGCCGACCACCGCGCGCTGGGCAGCGACTCTCACCCTGACGGCCACCGCCGTCTGCGGACCCCTCGTCGGGTCCGCCCACGCCGCCCCGAGCCTCGGACCGTCCAGCCTCTACGCACCCTCGGCCCTGGTGCTCACCGTGGGCCACGGTCAGAAGGCGGCCACCGTGACCCCGGAACGGGCGGTCACCCTGAACTGCGCCCCGACGGCCTCCGGAACCCATCCCGCCGCCCCTCAGGCCTGTGCCGAACTCCGCGGAGCCGGCGGCGACTTCGACGCCCTGACGGCCAGGAGCGGAGTCTTCTGTACGAAGTTGTACGACCCCGTGGTCGTCACGGTGGACGGCGTCTGGCAGGGCAAGCGCGTTTCGTACGAACGCACCTTCTCCAACGAGTGCGTGAAGAACTCCTACGGGATGACTGTCTTCGCGTTCTGAGGGACCGGGATCGCGCGGTCTTCGTGAATGTCGATCGAGGTCCGTAACTGGGGAGTGCGGACCCCGTCGCGGGAGCCACGCGATTTCGCACCGGGGGTCGGCCGGACGGAGTGGGGCTGTCGGCCGGCCCTCGGCATATCCGTATGTCCGTAGCCTTACCGGCCCGCTCAGCGCGCCGGGGTGGCCAGACGCAGCGGTACGCCGCCCGCGGGCGCGGGCTCCTCGCTGACGTGGGTGATGTCCGTCCACCAGGAGGCGCCCTCCTCCATGTGCCGCAGCAGGACGCCCTCGCGGATCGCCCAGGGGCAGACGGAGACCTGCTTGAGGCCGGTCAGCTTCATCGCCGTGTGCCCGACCACCGCGCCGGCCAGGCTCTGCGCGGCCCGCGGCGCCGAGATCCCCGGGAGCCGGGCACGTTCCGTGGCGGTGAGACGGGAGAGGCGGTCGACCGCGTCGCGCAGGTCTGCCCGCCGCAACTCCCGTTCCACGAAGGGCCCGTGGCGTCCGGGCGGCGCACCGCACAGCCGCGCCAGCTGCTGGAAGGTCCGCGAGGTCGCCACGGCGGAGCGCGGTCCCTCCCAGCGGATCCTGGCGGCCACGTCCCGCAGTTGATGGCGCACCTTGCGGCGCAACTCCTTCACGCTGTCCGGCGACGGCGGGTCCTGCCCCTCGAAGAACTCGCGGGTCAGCCGGCCCGCACCGAGCGGCAGCGAGGCCACGAAGTCCGGTAAACGGCCCCGCCCGAACGCCACTTCCAGGGAGCCGCCGCCGATGTCGAGGAGCGCGAGCGGCCCCGAGCGCCAGCCCATCCAGCGGCGCGCCGCGAGGAAGGTGAGCTCGGCCTCCACCTCGCCGGGCAGCGTGCACAGCCGTACCCCGGTCTCCGCCCGTACGGTCCGCAACACCTCCCGGCAGTTCGGCGCGTTGCGCACCACGGCCGTCGCGAAGGCCAACGGGCCTGCCGCGCCCCACCGTTGAGCCGTACTGCCCGCCGAACGCACCGCCTCGACCAGCGACGCCGCCGCCTGATCGGGAATCAGCCCCCCGGGCTCGACCCGCTCGGACAGCCGCAGCCGCCACTTCTCGGTGTGCACCGGCAGCGGCACTCCGCCCTCGGCGTCCGCCACCACGAGCCGCACCGTGTTCGACCCCACATCCACCACGCTCACTCGCATGTCCCCTTGAGTACCCCCGCGGTTCGGGGGACACGCCCTCCACGCACGGTGTTGTGACCACCGGTAACCCGTGGGACGGGGGAGGTGCTCGGGCCGCGCGGCTGTGTCGCCTCACCGCGGACCACTGCGCCGCCCGGAGCAGCGACGTCACCGGTCCGAGTCGCCCGGGATGCGGGCGCGGGCGCGGCACCGTAGCCGTGGAGCATGGGCGCACTGGGCGAGCTGGACCGGCGGGTGTTCACCAGGGTGGCCGGGGCGCGGGTGCCCGGAGCAGATCCGGCGCTGCGGCGGCTCAGCCACTCCGCCGACCGCGGCCGGCTGTGGCTGGGCGCGGCGGCCGGGCTCACGGTGATCGGCGGAGGCACGGCAGGACGCGCGGCCCTGCGCGGTATGGGCTCGCTCGCGCTGGCCTCACTGACTGTCAACACGGTGGTGAAGTGGTCCGCCCGCCGACCCCGCCCGCTGCTGGACCTCGTGCCGAGGATCCGGCACCTCGGGCGTCAGCCGCAGACCACGTCCTTCCCCTCCGGGCACTCCGCCTCGGCCGCGGCCTTCGCCACCGGTGTCGCCCTGGAGTCCACGCGCTACGGCGCCCTCGTCGCGCCCGTCGCCGCCGCGGTCGCCTTCTCCCGCGTCTACGTGGGCGTGCACTACCCCGGTGACGTGCTGGCCGGGGTGGCGATCGGTGCCGGGGCCGCCGCGCTCACCTGCCGCTGGTGGCCGCCGCGCGCGGCCGTCCCCGAGCGGGAGCGGCCCGCGGCGCACGCGCCCGCGCTGCCCCGCGGCGAGGGGCTGGTCGTCTTCGTCAACAGCCGGGCAGGCACCGGCGCCCCCGCCGCGCCGCTGCCGCCCGCCGAGCGGCTGCGCGACCTGCTGCCCGGCGCCGAACTGATGGAGTGCGGCCCCGACGACGACTTCGCCGCGCTGCTCGCGGAGGCGGTCGAGCGGGCGGCGGCGACGGGTGGCGCGCTGGGCGTGTGCGGAGGTGACGGCAGCGTCAACGCGGCGGCCCGCGCGGCGGCCGAACGAGGGCTCGCGCTGGCGGTGTTCCCCGGCGGCACCCTCAATCACTTCGCTCAGGACGTGGGCGTGCCGGACTTCGAGGACACCGCGGTCGCGGTCGCCCGGGGTGAGGCGGTGGCCGTGGACATCGGCGTGGCACGCTCGGGAGGCGGGCGGGACGTGCGGTTCCTCAACACCCTCAGCATCGGCCTGTACCCCGAACTCGTGGGGCAGCGCGAGCGCTTGGAGGAGCGGTGGGGCAAGTGGCCCGGCGCGGCCGTCGCGCTCGTGCGGGTCCTGCGTACCGCGACCCCCATCGAGCTGAGCGTCAACGGCCGCCCCCGCAGACTGTGGCTGCTCTTCGCGGGCAACGGCCGGTATGTCCCCGAGGGGTTCGCGCCCGCCTTCCGGCCGCGCCTCGACGACGCGCTGCTCGATCTGCGCCTGGTCGACGGCGACCACACTCTCGCCCGGACCCGCGTCATCGCCTCCGCGTTCGTCGGCGGGCTGCGCCGGTCCCGGGTCTACAGCGCCGAACAGGTTCCTTGGGTGCAGCTGGAGGGCCTGACCGGCGCGGACACCCTCGCCTACGACGGCGAAGTGGTCCCCACGCCGGATCGGTTGAGGCTGGAGAAGGAGGACCGTGCGCTCATCGTGTATCGGCCCGCCGTGACGCAGAGTGAGCCGGCCCAGCAGGGCCGCCTGGCCGCCGGGACCGCCCGTTACCGCGGACGGATGAGGGGCCGCCGTCTCCCTGCGGACGGCGGCCCCTCGGCCTAGTGGGTGATCGGGTCGATCACATGTGGACGACCGGTGCGGCCTCCGGGTCCTGCTCCAGCTTTCCGCGGCGGTAGAGCAGCAGGGCGATGACCGCGCCGGCGGCGAAGAAGCCGGCCGACCACCAGAAGGCGGTCGTGTAGCTCTCGATCGTCGCCTGGGCCTGGACCAGCTTGCTGGTCGCGTCCTTGCCCGAGAGGTAGTTCGTCGCGGCGCTCGCGGCGAGCGTGTTCAGCAGCGCCGTACCGATCGAACCGCCCACCTGCTGCATGGTGTTGACGGTCGCGGAGGCGACACCGGCGTCCTCGGGAGCGATCCCGCTGGTGGCCAGCGACATGGCGGGCGGCATCACCACGCCGAGGCCCGCGCCGATCAGGAGCAGCTGCGGCAGGACGGCGGTGGAGAAGGACGAGCCGACGCCGATGCCGGTCAGCCACGCCATGCCGACCACGGCGACCGCGAAGCCCGCCGGGATGACGGCCTTCGGTCCGATCCGCGGCACCAGGATCGTGGTGGAGACCTGGGCCATGACCATCAGGGCCGCCATCATCGGCAGGAACGCCACGCCGGTCTTCGTCGGGCTGAAGCCCAGGTTGAGCTGCAGGTAGTAGGTGAGGAAGAGGAAGACGCCGAACATGCCCGCGCCGGTGATGAGCACGGTGACGAAGGAGGCGGCGCGGTTGCGGTCGAGCAGCACGCGCATCGGCAGCAGCGGGTGCTTGGCGCGGGTCTGCCACCAGGCGAAAGCGGTCAGCAGGATCCCGCCCGCGATCAGGAAGCCCCAGGTGGCGGGCGAACTCCAGTGGTGTGTCTCGGCGTTGGAGAAGCCGTAGACCAGCGAGAAGAGACCGGTGGAGACCAGGAGCGTGCCCGGCAGGTCGAGCTTGGAGTTCGCCGCGTCACGGTGGTTGCTGAGCAGCACCCAGCCACCGGCGAAGGCGACCACCGCGAAGACGAGGTTCACGAACAGCGTCCAGCGCCAGTCGAGCGCGTCGGTCAGCACACCGCCGAGCAGCAGGCCCACCGCGCCGCCGGCGCCGGCGATGGCGCCGTACACGCTGAACGCCTTGGCGCGTTCCTTGGCGTCGGTGAACGTCGTGTTCAGCAGCGAGAGGGCTGCGGGCGCGAGGAGCGCGCCGAAGACGCCCTGCAGGGCGCGGGCGGTGACCAGCATCCCGAAGCTGGTCGAGGCGCCGCCCAGCACGGAGGCCGCGGCGAATCCGGCGACACCGATCAGGAAGGCGGGCTTGCGCCCGAAGAGGTCCGCTATGCGCCCGCCGAGCAGGAGGAGGGAGGCGAAGGCCAGGGAGTAGGCGGTGACGATCCACTGCCGGTTGCCGTCGGAGAAACCGAGGTCAGCCTGTGCGGAGGGGAGGGCGATGTTCACGATGGTGGCGTCGAGGACCACCATCAGCTGCGCGATGCCGACGATCGCGAGGATCCACCACCGCCGCCTCGACGCGGCTGCGGACGTTGCGTCCGCGGCACCCGTGCGGGTGCCTTCGGTCATGGTCTGAGACATGGGGGAAACACTCCAGGGAAGTCGCTCAGATTGCGTGCACGTAAACGAAACGGTTTCGTACACATCGACAGTTCGAGACTAGACCCTTTTCTGCGAAACGGCAACGTTTCGCTAAGTGGGCTGGATCGCGCGAGTTCTACGAAGGGACTGAGCCACCATGTCCGCCGAGGCCACCCCGCTCACCGGCACCTACCTCACGCTCGACGACGGCCGCCCCGCCGTCCGCTTCAGCCGCACCTACGAGCATCCGATCGACCGGGTCTGGCAGGTGGTGACCGATCCGGACGAGCTGGCCGGGTGGTTCCCCTCCCGCGCCGAGATCGAGCCGCGCCCGGGCGGCACCATCACGTTCAGCGGCGACCCGAACATGCCCGAGTCCACGGGCCGCGTCCTCGCCGTCGACCCGCCCCGGCACCTTTCCTTCGAGTGGGGCGGCGACGAGCTGCGCTTCGACCTCGAAGCCCTCGGCGACAAGCGCACCCGCTTCACGCTCACCAACGTTCTCGCCGCCGAGAACACCGCCGCCCGCAACGCCGCCGGCTGGGAGGTGTGCCTCGCGGCCCTCGACGCGAAGGCGCGGGGCGAGCGCTTCGACGGCCCGCACGCCGGGGCGGCCGCGCCCTGGAAGGAGATCTACCGCGCCTGCATCGCGGCGGGTTTCCCTTCCGGCGCACCGGTGCCGGGGATGGACTGACCGCTCAGGCCAGCTGCCGCCGCACCAGCTCGTGCAGCCGGCCGCCCGTGTCCGCGAGCAATTGCGCGGGCGGCCCCTGCTGGGCGACCCGGCCGTCCTCCATCACGATGACGCGGTCCGCGTCCAGCACCGTGGACAGCCGGTGAGCGATCACCACCCGCGTGGCGTTGAGCGCCCGGGTGCTCTCGATGACGGTGCGCTGAGTCTCGTTGTCGAGGGCGCTGGTCGCCTCGTCGAAGAAGAGGATGCGGGGCCGGCGGATCAGAGCCTGGGCGATCATCAGGCGCTGACGCTGGCCGCCGGAGATCGCGCCGCTGCCCGAGACGATGGTGTGCAGTCCCATCGGCATCCGCTTGATGTCCTCGGCCAGGCCCGCCATCTCGGCCGCCGCCATCGCCTCCTCGGGCGTGCACGGTTCGGTGCCGCAGATGCAGTCCAGGATCGATCCGGTGAACGGCTGCGCATGCTGGAGCACCACACCGCACTGACGGCGCACGGCGGACTGGTCGAGGGCCGCCAGGTCCTGACCGTCGTAGAGCACACTGCCCGAGACGGGCTTGTCGAAGCCGATGAGCAGCCGCAGCAGGGTGGACTTGCCGCAGCCGCTGGGCCCGACGATCGCCACGAACTCGCCCGGCCTGATGTCGAACGACACGTCGTCGAGGACGAGGGGGCCGTCGTCGGCGTACCGGAAGGAGAGCCGCCGCGCCTCGATCCCACCGGACAGCACACCCGGACGGGTGCTCGCCACCCGCACCTCCGGCGTCGCGTCGAGCACCGGTTTGATCTCCTCGTACATCGGCAGCGCGGCCGCCGCCGACACGAACGCGCCGGTGATCTGGGTGACCGAGGTGAGCAGCATCGTCATCGACGTGTTGAAGGTGAGAAAGTCGGCGGCCGACAGCGAGCCGCGCGCCGGGCCCGCGAGCAGCATGAACATCAGCAGGGAGCACAGCGGCAGATACACCGCGCCCATCACCGTGGTCAGGTTCTTGATGCGACCGACCTTCTGCTGGAGCTCACGACTGCGCGCGAACTCGCTCGCCCACGCGGCGTACGCGTAGTTCTCGGCCGCCGCGACCCGCAGCTTGGGCAGACCGCGCAGGGTCTGGAAGGCCTGGTTGTTCAGCTTGTTGCCGAGCACGACCAGGCGCCGCTGCCAGCGCACCTGCCACAGGCCGAGCCCCAGGAACACGCCCGCGATGACGACGAGCATGCCGATCGCGGCCAGCGCCATGGGAACGCTGTACCAGAGCAGCAGACCCAGATTCATCGCGCCGACCGTGCCCGCCTGCGCGAGGGTGGGACCTACGCCCGCGAGGAGCCGGCGGATCGCACTGATGCCCATGGCGGCACTGGCGAGTTCACCGGTCGAGCGGGAGGTGAAGAACTTCGTCGGCAGTCTCAGCAGCCGGTCCCAGACGGCCGGTTGGAGCGTGGCCTCGATCCGGCCCTCCATCCGCAGGATCGTGAGGTTCTGCAGCAGCATGAACGCCGCCGACACGACGCTGGTGACCATGATGGCCAGACAGACCTGCACGATCAGGCCGTGCTGCGCCTTCGGCACGTACTCGCCGAGCACCTTGCCGGTGGCGATCGGGACGAGCGCACCGATCGCCACGGTCACCAGGCCGCTGATCGCGAGGTTGCCCAGATCGCCGCCCGTGCCTTGCAGACAGAACCGCAGCAGCCGCAGCGGGCTCAGCTTCCGCTCGGGCAGCGGACGGTAGAACATCACGGCCCGCGGTGCGAACTCCGCCGCGTTGGCCTTCTCGACCGGAGTCTCGCGCCCCGAGGACGGCTGCACGGCCATGTATCCGCCGCGCCGCCACAGCAGCGCGACCGGCGCACCGGACACGGCGCGGTGGCCGACCAGCGGGCCGATGTTGTCGCGCCACCAGCGCCCGTCGAGGCGTACGGCACGGGTGCGGACGCGTGAGGCGAGCGCGATCCGCTCGACCGGGTCGAGCCGGTCGCTCTCGGTGCCGCTCTGCGCGGACTCGGCGAGGGTGATCCCGGCCGCGCGGGCGACCAGTTTGCAGGCCGCGTACGTGGCGTCCGTGTCGGCCGCCGTCGGGCGCTTCGCCGAGGACTTCCCGATGGAGGCCAGCAGCGTCCGGTCGGCCTGGGCGCGGACGGCCTCGCCCGCCTTGATACCCGCCGCCGTACGGTCCTCGTGGCTGGCCTCCAGCTGCTCGATCCAGCGGTCGAGCGTGGTCAGGAGGCGGTACTGCTGGTCGACCATGCTCTGCCAGACACCGGAGTCCATCAGCAGGTCGGCCGCCGCCTCGGCGCCGTACAGGGAGCCGTACTGCACACTGCCGGGCGGTACCTGCATCCAAAAGACGTCGTCGTCAGTGAGCGCGGCGGCGTTCTCCGTGGCCATCGGCGCCTGGAAGAGGATGGAGAGACTGCGGCCGACGCCCAGGGAGAGGGCGTACTCCAGCGGGCTCGAAGTCGGCGGAACATACTGGGGGTTGCCGTAATCGTCGTACGACCAGGTCTCCGTGTTGACGGGCTGGTACAGCTCGCGCAGCACGATCCGGTGCACGACGCAGTCGCGCAACGGCCGGCCGACGAGCGTGTGCTGGGGTCCCGCGACCGGGCCGAGCAGCAGGGAACCCGCTTCGAGGCGGCCGAGGTGATGCCAGTGCCCCTGCTGGACGGCGTCGACCGCGAACAGGTCCATGGATCCCGCCGCGACCAGCCAGAGGACCTGCGGGCCCTCGAGATCGAGGCGGGTGAGGCCTGAGCAGTCGATCGGCGTGCCCATGGCGCCGAGCGCCCCGAGGACGAGGTCGCCCTCGTGAACGCCCTCGTGAACCGTCGTCATCTCATCGCTCCTTGACCAGCGCGGCGTACGGACCGCCGGCCGCCACCAGGGCGTCGTGCCGCCCGCGTTCCACGATCGTGCCGTGCTGCAGTACGACGATCTCGTCGCTGTCGCGCACGGTGCTGAGCCGGTGCGCGATCACCACACAGGCGCAGCCGCGCTTGCGCAGGTTGTCGATGACGGTCTGCTCGGTCTCCGCGTCCAGGGCGCTGGTCACCTCGTCGAGCACCAGGATGCTGGGCCTGCGCACCAGCGCCCGGGCGATCTCCAGGCGCTGGCGCTGACCCCCGGAGAAGTTCCGCCCGTCCTGCTCGACCCGGCTGTGGATGCCGCCGGGGCGGCGCGTCACCACGTCGTACAGCGCCGCGTCCTCGAGCGCCGCGATCACCGCCTCGTCCGGGATCGACGGGTCCCACAGCGCGATGTTGTCCCGGACGGTCCCCTCGAAAAGGAAGACGTCCTGGTCGACGAAGGAGACGGAGGCGGCGAGCGCGCCGCGCGGGATGTCCTCCAGGCGCTGTCCGTCGATACGGATCGTGCCCTCCCACGGGGTGTAAAGACCCGAGATCAGCCTGGACACCGTCGACTTGCCGCTTCCCGAACCGCCGACCAACGCGACCTGCTGGCCCGGGCCGACCGTCAGCGAGAAGCCGGTGAGCAGCGGCTTGTCCAGCGGGCTGTAGCCGAACGTGATGTTCTCCAGCTCGACATGGCCCTGCAGCCGGCGGGTGGACTCGCCGGTGCCGGAGCGGGCGTAGAGCGGATCGGCCTGGAAATTCTCGACGTCCTTGAGGCGGGCCACATCGGCGGCGAAGTCCTGGATGCGGCCCGCGACACCGTTGAGGCGGGTGATCGGCGCGGTGAAGCGGGTCACCAGCGCCTGGAAGGCGACGAGCAGACCGACGGAGATATGGCCCTCGACCGCGCGCAGACCGCCGATCCACAGGATCAGCGCGGAGTTGAGCGTCGCGAGGGTCGGCGCGACCACGCCCAGCCAGGCGCTCGGCACGCCGAGGCGCTGCTGTTCCTCCAGCGTCGTGGCGTGCTGTCCGGCCCACTTGCGGAAGTAGCCGTCCTCACCGCCGGTCGCCTTCATCGTCTCGATCAACTGCAGGCCGGTGTAGGCGGTGTTGGTGAGCCGGGCGCTGTCCGCGCGCAGCTTCGCGGTGCGGGTCGAGCGCAGCCGGATCACCACCCGCATGGCCACCACGTTCAGCAGCGCCACACCGATGCCGACGGCCGTGAGCTGCGGGTCGTAGGAGTAGAGCAGCACCGCGTAGAGCACGACCACGATCGCGTCCACGCCGGCCGCCGCGAGATCGCGGGCCAGGGTCTCGGCCACCGCGTCGTTGGACTGGAGGCGCTGCACCAGGTCGGCGGGGCTGCGCTGGGAGAAGAAGGTGACCGGCAGCCGCAGCAGATGGCGTAGGAAGCGGGCGCTGGAGAGCGTCGAGGAGATGATGCGGCCGCGCAGCAGATTCGCCTGCTGCAGCCACGTCAGCACCACCGTGAGCAGCACCGATGCACCCATCGACGCAAACAGCACGCCGAGCAGCGAGGTCTGGCCACCGATCAGATACGTGTCGATGTAGGTACGGCTGAGCGCGGGCACCGCGGCGCCGACCGCCACCAGCAGCAGACTCGCCAGCACCGCGGCGGGCATCGTCCCGGAAGTCCCGCGCAGCCGGGCCGGCATGGCCCCCAGCACCCCTGGCTTGCGGCCGCCCTCGCGGAAGTCGGGGCCCGGCTCCATGACCAGGACCACGCCGGTGAAGCTGGTGTCGAAGTCCTCCATCGGCACGAAACGCCGGCCCTTGCCGGGGTCGTTGATGTGTACGCCGCGTCGGCCGAAACGCCGCCCCATGCCGTCGTACACGACGTAGTGATTGAACTCCCAGAACAGGATCGCGGGCGCCCTCACCTCGGCGAGCGCGACCGTGTCCATCTGCATGCCCTTGGCCGTCAGGCCGTAACTGCGCGCGGCCTTCAGCAGGTTGCTGGCGCGCGAGCCGTCCCGTGAGACACCGCATGCGATGCGCAGCTCTTCGAGGGGTATGTGCCGTCCGTAGTGGCCGAGCACCATGGCGAGGGAGGCGGCGCCGCACTCCACGGCCTCCATCTGGAGCACGGTGGGGGTGCGGACGGTCTTCGTCCTGCCCTTGGGGACCGTGCGCTTGGGTGGGGCGGCACGGCGTCTGCCCCGGGTGTCTGGTGCGGTGGTCACGGCAGGAGCCAATCAATGGGGCGCTGATCGGCCAGGCGGATCGAACCCGTGGCCAGGGTCATGGAGGTGAGCGCGTACGGCGGCCCGTCGTGCGAGGACCACTTGAGGCCGCTCTTCGTGCCGGACGAACGGTCCAGGCGCACCAGGACGGCCACCGGCCTGCCCTTCTTCGTGAACTGCTCGCCCAGCTGGCTGTCCCCGAGGAAGGAGGCGATCTGCTGCTGGGTCTGCACGGCCCGGTCGACCGCCTTCACATGGCCGCGCAGCACTCCGTACTGCTGGGTCGGCACCGACTGGACGGTGAGGTCGACGGCGGCGTTCGCGGGGATGGTGGCGGCGCTCTCGGCGGGGACGTACACCGTCGCGTACAGCGGATCGTCGGCCTGGGCGACCTTCTCCACGGCGGCGACGTTCGCGCCGGTCTGGATGATCGCGCCGATGGCGGCGGCGAGTGCGGTGACCCGGCCCGCAGCGACGGTACGGACGACGGCCGTCTGGCCCTGCGCCGTACGGACCTTCAGCACCGGGGCGTTCGCGGCGAGCCGTTCGCCCTCCTTGGCGAGGACCTCGGTGACCTGCCCGGCGACGGGGCTCTGCAGCACGTAGCTGCCCTCCCCGTGCGTGAGGATGGCGGGTGCGCTGACGGTGGACGCGACCGTGCCCGTCACGGCCCAGACGGACGCGGCCGCCATGACGACGACCGTCACGGACAGGGCGAGCCAGCCCTGCGGGCGGGCGAAACGCACCGGAAGGTCGAGCTCTTCGGGCGACTGCAGCTTGGCGAGGGCCTGTTGGCGGAACTGCACGGGACTTCCCTCACCTGTTCGAGAGATTTACGGCATCCGAGAGTCCCGGAACCGGGAAGCGGTTCCGGGACTCAGCGGCATGAGGCGCGATCAGAGACCGGCGACCAGGCCGGTGACCGGGGCGGTGTTCAGGCCGGTCACACCCTCGACGGTGCCGACGGCCGTGCCCACGAGGCCGGAGACCGGGGCAACGCCGTCCACCAGGTCGGTGACGGAGCCAACGGCGTTCAGCGACAGGCCGCCGGAGACGTTGTCGAGGTCGGCGTCCGAGATCTCGGCGGTCTCAACACGGGGGGTGGAGTTCATGATGGAACTTCCCTTCGTATGGATATTCATAAGGGGGGAGCGGCCCCCTCTGGGGGACAGATGACGGCCGCCACCGCGGGACGCGGCCCCCGTTTCCGGGAACCTTGGTGCGACCTCGGCGGTGCACGGATCAAAGCACGGTCGCGGTGCGCGCATCCAATCAACCAGTGCTCTCACCTGGGGACTTGAACGCCCAGGGCAGGCAACCGTGCAGGCGTGCGCACGTCTCGACGGCGAGTTCTTCACATGTGGCGCGGCATTGGTTCACGCATGCCCTTGCGGCCCCGCGGGCGAATGGGACAGTCCCGTCGCAATGGAGCGGAGGGGGGCGTGCGAGTGTGCAGATCCCTCGCATGCGGTGACTTGGTTGCGTATTCGATGTGCAGATTCGCTGAAGCCGGGATTCCGTTCTTGATGGAAGACGGACCGTTACTGATCGGTAGCGGAACGTGCCGTTCGGTGGCCTGCGCGCACCGCTCAGCCCAGTAGCGCGTACACCGTGCTCGCGCGCGCCGCGGCCTCCGCCGCGCCTTCGGCGGTCATCGTGATGTCCGCGAAGGCCATCCTGCGGCCGAGCTTGGTGAGGACCGCCTCGACGAGTACGTCCGCGTCCGTGACCGCCCGCTGGAAGCTGGTGGACTGCTGGACCGTCGTCATCGGGACGAAGCCGCCGCGCGCCGCCGACACCGCGATCACGGTCGCCGTGTCGGCGGCGGCCATCAGCGCCTGGCCCGACAGGGAACCACCGTCCCGGGAGAGCCGCGCGGACCATGGAAGCCGCAGCAGGGCGCGGCGCTCGCCCAGCTCCGCCACGGACAGGCCCAGTTCGAGCACCCAGGGGGCGAAGTGGTCGGCGAGGATCTTGTCGGCTTCGGCGAGGTTCAGCGTCATACAGGGCATTGTTCCCCGGCCCGCTCGGCGGAAAGGCCCGATTGCCTCGCAATCCACGCCTTTGGGCCGGGCCAACTCCTGCCAAGTGCAAAGGCAGTTGAACACCCCACGTGGCTCACGCGTATCAACGGGCATCCAGGCGCCCCCCCAGTCAGCTGCCGGACGGCGGCATCGACCCCGTCCCCAGGAGGTCAAGAGTTGAGTCACAAACGGATACCCAAGCGCAAGGCCGCCCTCGCGGCAGGAAGCGTTGCGGCGCTCGGAGCGGCGGCTCTTCTGCTGCCCAATGCCAACGCGTCCCAGTCGCACTCGGACGACGCCACCCCGAAGACGTTCAAGGCGACCGATGTCACGGACGTGGCCTCGCAGCTCGCCTCCCAACTGGGTGACACCTTCGCGGGGTCGTACTACGACGCCGGCAAGCAGCAGCTCGTCATCAACGTCGTCGGTAACGACAGCAACGTCGTCAACCAGATCGAGAAGGCCGGCGCGGTCGCCAACGAGGTGCACAACAGCACCTCCACGCTCAAGGCCGCCGCCAAGACGCTGAAGGCGGACGCGACGATCCCGGGTACGGCGTGGGCGGTCGACCCGAAGACCAACGAGATCCGCGTCACCGCCGACTCCACCGTCACGGGCACCAAGTGGGACACGCTGACGTCCACGGTCAAGGGGCTCGGCTCGGACGTGGCGACCGTCAAGAAGTCCACGGGCACCTTCAAGACGTTCGTCGACGGCGGCGACGCCATCTTCGGCGGCGGCGCCCGCTGCTCGCTCGGCTTCAACGTCACCGCGAGCGACGGCAGCCCCGCCTTCCTCACCGCGGGCCACTGCGGTGTCGCCGCCGCCCAGTGGTCGGACGCGCAGAACGGCGCGCCGATCGCCACCGTCGACCAGGCCACCTTCCCCGGCAACGGCGACTTCTCGCTCGTCAAGTACGACGACCCGAACACGCAGACCAACAGCGCGGTGAACGTCGGCAACGGCCAGAGCGTCGAGATCACTCAGGCCGCGGACGCCGCCGTGGGCCAGCAGGTCTTCCGCATGGGCAGCACCACCGGTCTGCACGACGGCAACGTCACCGGGCTCGACGCCACCGTGAACTACCCGGAGGGCACGGTCACCGGTCTCATCCAGACCGATGTGTGCGCCGAACCGGGCGACAGCGGCGGCTCCCTGTTCACCCAGGACGGCAGCGCGATCGGCCTGACCTCCGGCGGCAGCGGCGACTGCACCGCCGGCGGCGAGACCTTCTTCCAACCCGTCACGACCGCGCTGGCAGCGGTCGGCGCGACGCTCGGCACCTCGGACGCCGGGGCCGGCGGTGCGGCGGACCCGAGCGCCAGTGCCGGTGCCAGTGACCCGGCGGGCGCCGGCGACCAGAGCGGCGGGGCGGTGGACCCGAGCGCCAGTGCGAGTGCCAGTGACCCGACCGGCGACGCGGGTGACCAGAGCGGCGCCGGCGCGGACGACGGCTCGGGCCTGGTGACGGCGACCCCCTGACGCGGGTGGCCAAGGGCCACTGACCCGGCCGCGAAACAGCGGTACCGGTCGGCAGTGGAGAGGGTCCGGCCCTCCGGCGGGAGGGCCGGACCGCCGCGTGCGATCGCTCAGTCCCGCGCCCGCAGCAGCAGCAGCGCGACATCGTCGAGCCGCTCCCGCGACGCCGTCTCGCCGTGCTGTACGAGACTGTCGGCCAGCTCGTCCAGGGGCTGGTCGCCGGTCTCGGCGAGCCGCCGCCCGAGGTCGGCGAGAGCGTCCTCGATGTCGACGCCGGGGGACTCGATCAGCCCGTCGGTGTAGAGGGCGAGCACGGACCCGGGGACGAGCGGCACCTCCGTCGACGGATACGTGGCCGAGGCGTCGATCCCGAGGAGGGGCCCGCCGGCCAGGTCGAGCACCCTGACCTTGCCGTCCGGCCGCCGCAGCAGGGGCGGCGGATGGCCCGCGCGTGACATGACGGCCACCTCGCGCGCGGGGTCGAGACGCAGATAGAGGCAGCTGGCGAACAGGTCGGTGCCCAGGTCGATCAGCAGCCGGTTGGTGCTCCGCATCACCTCCGCCGGCGTCTGACCGACCGTCGTGTACGCGCGTACGGCGGTGCGGAGCTGCCCCATCAGGCCCGCCGCCGTCACGTTGTGCCCCTGTACATCGCCGATCACCGCCGCGGCCCGGCCGTGCGAGGGCACCAGGTCGTAGAAGTCCCCGCCGATGTCCATGCCCTGGGTGGCGGGAAGGTAGCGCGCGGCCGCCTCGATCGAGGCCAGCGGCGGCAGGGAGTGCGGCAGCAGCGCGGCCTGCAGACCGTGCGCCAGCTGATGCTTGGCGTCGTAGAGCAGCGCGCGTTCCAGAGCCTGGGCGATCAGACCGCTCAGACTCGTCAGTACGGCCCGCTCGTCCGCCGGGAAGGAGTGCGGCCGCTGGTAGGCGAGGACACAGGTGCCCACAGGGCGCCCGGACGCGATGAGCGGCAGATACGCCCAAGCGGCCATGCCGTCGGGCGTGGCGTTGCGGGACGGGTAGAGGCGCTCCAGCTGCTGACGCGACTCGAAGAACGCGGGCACGCCGGTGTTCAGCGCCTGGGTCCCCGGCGTGTGCGCGCTGAGCAGCAGCCCGTCGAAGCGCTCCACGATGTGCGCGTCCGGATAGCCGCGGTGCCCGAGCACGTGCAGGCGCCCGGCCTGAGTACCGAGGACGGCCAGGGCCTGGCTGCCGACGGCCGGCGCGACCTCGTCGGCGACCAGCTGCACCACGTCCTGCACGCCCGCCGCCTCGGTGAGCGCGCTGGCCAGGCTCAGCACATGGGAGATGGTCACCAGGCGCGCGTTGTCGTCGCCGCGCTGCGGTCCCGCGCGCGTCATCTCGGACACCGCGCGGGCCCGCGAGATGCGTACGCTCAGCCCGTTCGTACTGGGATACAGCCGAAACGACAGCCAGTCGCCGGGCGGCCGCAGCGCCACGAACGACGTCACATGCTGGCTGATCAGCGCGGCACGGTAGCGGTCTTCGTAGACCGGGTCGTTGAGCCAGGGCACGGACGCCCACAGCTGGGCGCCCAGCAGCCGGCTGACCGGAAGGCCGAGCAGCTCGGCCGTCGCCGCGTTGGCGAAACTGACCCGCCCGTGCAGATCGAGCGCGCACAGCCCGTACGGCAGCCGCGCCACCATCCGCGCGGCCTCCACAGTGCCGAGCGTGTCGGCCACGCTCCCCGCTGCGGCCGATGTCGGCAGGTCGGGTTCATGGTGGACCCGCTGCTGTTCCTTGGCGGCCCGCTCAAGACGCAGCGCGAGCCGGTCGCAGGCCGTCGTCAGATGCTCCCGCTCCCGGTCGGACAGTTCGGGGGGATGGGAGCCCGGCCAGGTCACATAGACCGCGCCGTACGCGGCGTTCTCCGTCGCCACCGGCAGCGCGGCGAGCGCGAAGGGGTAGGGCAGGACCACGGCGATGCGCGGATAGCGCTGAGCCATCTGGTCCTCGCCGCTGACCCAGACCAGCCGCCGCTCCCGTACGGCGTCGGCGACCGGGATCGGCGCGCTGAGCCCCACCCGCTCCCAGGGCGCGGCGAAGGCCCTGGGCAGCCCCGCCATGACCGCCATCTCCAGGACGGGCTCGCGGGACGCCAGCAGATAGAGCGCGCCGGAGTGGGCGTGGACGTCGTCCAGCATCGCGGCCAGCGTCAGCGACAGCAGCGGCCGTCCGACCGGAACCGGCCGACCGGCCGGCGCCTGCCTGGACCCCTGCCAGTCGGACACGCCGACCACCTCCTCGCAGGGCCGCGCGACAGCTCCCAGGGATAAAGGCTCTCTCCTTGACGCTCATCGCGCACGGCGAGCGGAGCCGCTGGACGGAGACCAGGAATACCCCCCGGGCTCGAAGCCATGCTCCCTGGGTCGAAGCGCGACGCGGCGCGCGGGCGCTCTCCGTGCGCCCCCGCGCACCCTGTTGGCCGGTTCTTCGCGCCCACGAGCGGTCGCATGCGCCAACAATGGGCACGCGCTCACGACAAGAGTGCCGTCGACGTCACCTGGAGGAGCCGATGTGATCCGGGTACTACTGGTGCACGACGCGTGTCTGGTGCGGCAGGTGCTTGCGGAGTGGCTGCGCCGCACACCGGACCTCGGGGTGTACGACACCCCGTGGCGCAGCGCGCCCGGCCGCGTCCGGTCCATAGGCCCGGACGTCTGCGCGGCGGACCTGGACTGCGCCGACTCCTACGGCATCCCGCCGCTCGCCGAGCTCTGCGGGCGCGGCGCGGGCGCCCCGCCGCCGAAGCTTCTCGTGCTTGCCAGTGCGAGCAGACCAGGCCTGCTGAGGCGGGCCGCCGAAGCCGGTGCGCTCGGGTATGTCGACAAGGAGGGCTCGCCGGAGCGGCTGGTGTTCGGGATACGCCGGGTCGCCGAGGGGGAACGTTTCGTCGATGACTCGCTGGGCTTCGGTTTCCTCAAGGCCGCGGAGATGCCGCTGACCCGGCGCGAGCTGAGCGTCTTATCCCTGGCCGCCGAGGGCGCCTCCGTCGCCGAGATCGCCGGCAGCCTCCATCTGTCCCACGGGACCGTGCGCAACTACATGGCGGCGATCACGCGCAAGACTGGGGCCCGCAACCGCGTCGACGCCATCCGCATCTCCCAGGGGGAGGGGTGGCTGTGAGCCCGCCCGCGACCAGCTGCCGATCAGGTCGCGATAGAGCGACGACCGCTCCATCAGATCCTCGTGGTCGCCGAGGTCGAGGCGCTGCCCGTCCATGACCAGCACCTTCCCGGCGCGGCGCGCCGAGCTGATGCGGTGGGCGACGACCACGAGGGTGCCGCCGGGGCGCGCGGCGAAGGCACGCTCCGCGCGTTCCTCGCCCTCCGGATCGAGGTGACAAGTCGCCTCGTCGAGCAGCGCGAGCGGTGCGTACGAGAGATACGCCCTGGTCAGTGCGATCAGCTGGCGCTCACCCGCGGACAGCGCTCCCGGCTCGACCTGGGCCGCCGGCCCGCCCAGCCGGTCCAGCAGCCGGTCCAGCCCGACCGCCTCGGCCGCCGCCCGCAACTCCGCCTCCGGGACGGGATCCGGCCGCAAGTGGCCCAGATTCTCGGCGAGCGTGCCGGTGAAGACGTATGCCTCCTGCGGGATGAGGACCCGGTGCGCGGCGGCCGCGCTGCCGGGCACCGGATGTCCGTACACCTCGACTGTGCCGTGCCCCGGGTCCAGGAGCCCCGCCACGAGCCCGGCGAGTGTCGACTTGCCGATGCCGCTGGGGCCCACGACGGCCAGATGGGCGCCTTGTGGGAGCCGGAGGTGGAGGTTGTCGATGACCGGGGCGGCGGCGGGGCCGTAAGCGAAGGTGAGGTCGCTGACGCGGAGGGCGGGGGCGGCCGGGGGGCCGGGGAGGCCCGAGGGGGTGGGGAGGCCCGAGGGGGTGGGTACGTCGGCCGGGGCGGCCTCGGCCGAGGGGGTGGCGGGCGAGTCGGTCGGCGTAGACGCCGTTTCCGGTGTCAGCCGGCGCAGTACCACCGCCAGGCGGGCGCCGCTTGTTCCCAGGCCATGGACCAGATTCTGCAGGGCCGGCAGCAGGGACTGGGTGACGTAGGCGAGAGCGCCGACCAGTGCGCCCGCGGTGACGCCGTGGTCCAGCAGCCAAGGGGCGCAGGCGAGCAGCAGGACGAGGGGGAGTTGGCCGCCGACGGCGAGGGCCACCACACGCAGCACACCCCAACGGGCCAGCGAGCGCGCCGCGTCGACCTCGGCGTCCACCCGCGCACCCGCGTCTGCGGCGACCCGCTCCTCGGCGCCGCCCGCCGTGATGTCCCGCAACCCTGGGCAGATCGCGGCCAGTTGGACGGCGATGTCCTCGTCGGCCACGAGGAACGCCTCCTGCCTGCGCGCCAACGGCCGTAACGTCAGCGCGAACAGGGTCACCCCGGCCGCGAGCGGAGGCGCGACCACCAGCAGGAGCAGCGGGTCGAGAGAGCACAGCCCGATCAGGGCGCCCGCGGCGGTGAACAGGAACGAGCGCGAGACCATCACCAGACCGGCGAAGGTGTCCCGGGCGATCTCCACCTGCTGTGTGAGCCCGGACAGCGCCCCGCCGTCGCCCTCCCGCACGCCGCGCTCCACCACGCGCCGTACCAGCCGGTCCCGCACCGGCTCCACAAGCGCGGCCACGGCCCCGTACACCCGCCCCGTCCCGTACGCCCCGACGACCACGGCGAGCGCCGCGATGCCGAGCCAGCCAAGGCCGACGTCCGCCTGCCCGGCCAGGAACCCTTCGTCCAGGGCCCGTGCCAGGGCGTACCCCATGAGGAAGGTCTGCCCCGTCTCCAGCATCGACCAGGCGGCGAGTCGTACGGCCACGCTCCACCTGCCGGCCAGGAACCGCAGCCCGCGCCGGTACACCGTCATGAGCCCTCTCCGTCTCCGGCCGCCCCGCTCGGGCCGTTGTCCTCTCCCGCCGAGCCGTCCGGCCCGAACACGCCCCGGTACTCGGCCGTGCGCCACAGCCGCGCATGAGACCCGAGCGCCCGCACCCGGCCCCCGTCCAGCCACATCACCGCGTCGGCTCGTGCCGCCGTGGACGCCCGGTGGGCGATGATCAGCCGGCTGCTTGCGGCGTTGTGGCGGAACAGGGACTCGGCGATGTGGCGCTCGGTGACCGTGTCGAGGCTGGACAGGGCGTCGTCGAGAATCAGCAGCCGGCCGCCCTGGGCGAACGCCCGGGCAAGTCCGAGGCGTTGGGCCTCACCACCGGAAAGGGGGGCGTCGGCGCACGGGGTGGCGTACCCCTCGGGCAGCCGGCGGACGAAGGTGTCGGCGCGGGCGGTGCGGGCGGCTGCGACGACGCGGTCGTGGGAGGGCGTGGGGACACCGAAGCCGATGGTGTTTTCGATGGTGTCACCCAGCAGCGCGGGCCGCTCGAAGGCGTAGCCGACCGCGCCGCGCAGTTCGCTCCGGGCCAGCTCGCGCAGGGGTACCCCGTCGAGCAGGACATCGCCGCCGTCCGGGTCGGCCAGGCGCCCCGCGACCGCCGCGAGCAGTGACTTGCCGGAGCCCGAACGCCCGACCACGGCGAGGGTGGTTCCGCCCGGGACGACCAGATCGATCCCGTCGAGCGCGCTGCGCCCGCCGCGCCGGACGCTCACGCCGCGCAGCTCCAACCGCCCCTGGCCGGGCGGCAGTCGGCGTGTCCCGTACATCGTCGGCGGCTCGTCCAGGACTTCGGCCAGCCGCCCGGCCGCCGCCCGCGCGCGCACTAGAGCGGACAGCTGTCCGACCAGGACGCCGACGCCGGTCGCCAGCACCGCGTACCGGGAGGCGGCGAGGACATCACCGACGGACAGCCGGCGGTGCACGAGCAGGATGCCCGCCACGGCCAGGACCCCGATCTGCAGAAGCGGTGCCACGGCGACGGCCTGCGCGGCGGCACGTCCCTGGACCCGCCACATCCGGCGGCCCGCGCTGGAGAGTTCGGGCAGCGGTCGCAGGATCCGGGCCACCTCGCGCTCGGCGGTTGCGCCGGCCGCGATCGTACGGAAGCCGCCGATCGCCTCGGCCAGACCGCCCGCGATGCGGCCCTGCACCTCCTGGTAGCGCGCCACGCATCGCGACGAGTCCCGTGCGAAGGCCCGCAGCAGGAGCGTGAGCAGCGGTGCGCCGCCGACGAACACGGCCGCCAGCCAGGGATCGACGAGACCGAGCGCCACGATCGCGCCGACCGGCGCGGCGAGTGCGGCGAGCAGCGCGGCGACGGTGGCGGGCGCGGTCCCGGCCTGCGCGGCGTTCCCGACGAGCCGTGCCACCAGCTCACCCGGTCCGAACCGGCCGACCGCCCGCGGCCCGACGGCCAGTACGTGTCCGGTCAGCCGTCGGCGTAGCCATGCGGTGGCCTGGGCGTTCGTGGTCGCGCCGAGGACGGTCTCGCACGCGTCGAGTACGGCGAGCAGTACGACGAGGGCGGTGCAGATGAGCACCCAGTGCGTGGCCCGGCCCCCGTCGGGATCGGTCAGCAGGAGGTCCAGGGCCCGGCCCAGCGCGGCCGGCAGCAGCAGGCTCGCTCCCGTCGCGGCGGTGGTCGCGAGGCACAGGGCCACACAGCGGGAGCCGCTGTGCCGGGTGGCGGCGCGCAGCAGGGCCGCTGAGGGCGACGTTCGGGTGTCGGCGGGAGTGGTCACGCGGCGGAGTCCCTCGTATCCCTTGCACGTTGCACGTTCCAGGGTTGCGCGGTGAAGGACCCCGGGCGGCCCCTCCCGTGAGGGGAGGGAACCGCCCGGAGCCGTGCCTTCGCGGTGCCGTCAGAGACAGAGCAGAACGCTCGCGGCGGAGATGCAGGAGAGCAGGCTCACCGTGCTCGCGCCGCCACCGCCGGTGTGCTCGTCGGACTCCATCGTCTGCAGGTCGAGAAGTGCCATCTCGTGTCCTTTCCCTTGCTTGGGGACGGGGTGTTGAGTCACGACTCCGTCAGTCGCGGAGCCGCGTGTGAGGGCCGCCGTCGAGCGGCGGCAGGAACGGCAGATGGGCCTGGGTCTCGCCGCCCAGAGCCGCGCCGAGCGCGAGCAGGCACCCTGCCGTTCCGGTGCCCAGGTCCATGGAGAGCCGCATCATCTGGTGCCCGGGGAAGGCCAGTTGACCCTGGTACGCCATCGCGAACCAGCCCAGCCCGGCGACCTGCTCGGCAAGCCGCTCCCCGGTGGCGCCCGGCGCGCTGGTGCGGCTGAGGTGCAGGATCATCCCGGCGCGTCCCTGGAACAGCCCGGGCTGCGCATAGAAACGCGAGGTCGCGGCGGTAAGGATGGCGGACCGCGCCCGCGCGAACTCCGCCGCCGCTCCCGCGCCGCCCGTGCGGTGAGCGCCGACGCCGTCCCTGCCGTGGAGGGCGGCGCCGAACGCGCCACCGGCCGCCACATCGGCGCCGCCGCGCCC
>NZ_JBEZKJ010000025.1:0-105143 GCF_040651675.1 Streptomyces sp. NPDC048415
GAGGACGGACCGGCACCGGCAGTACGCCGGGGCCGCCTCTCACCAAGCTCTGGGTGGGTCAGCCCTCGGCGCCCACGGCCTCGCGGCCCGACTGCGGGGAGACGGTCTTCTTCGGCTGCCCCAGGCCCGCCGCCCGCATGGCCATGCCGACGACACCGCCGAGGACGACGACGACCATGCCGGCCCAGAAGCCCAGCGGGTTGGCCATCACCGTGAAGGCGCCCGCGACGCAGAAACCGATGAAGGCGATGATGACACCGGTCCAGGCGGCCGGGGTGTGACCGTGGCTGCTGCCCGCCATGACTTGCTCCTCGTTGCTGTATGCGTGTGTGAGTCGGACGCTCACCGTCCATTGTCCCGTACGCGCGCCTTCGCCGTGAGCGGGGGGTCTTTCCTCGCGCGTCGGTTCGGCCAGGTCACGAAGGAAGTTGCGGGGTACGGCTGCGGGGTGGCGGGAGTCAGGTCCCGGCCGGATCCGGTCCCGTCGGATCCTCGCCCCGGTCCAGGGCCTTCCAGAGGTCCTCGGGGCGGTCCGGGTCGACCGGCTTGACCTTGCGCGGCCGGGGTGTGCCGTCGCGCTCGTAGCGGCCGGACATCGCGGGCCACAGCCGTCCGTAGCGCAGCGCGAGCAGTCCCGCGAGGAGGATGAGCGCGCCGCCCGCGGCCGCGATGTACGGCCAGACGGTGTGGCTGAGGGCGTCCGCGGTGGCGGCGGTGTTGCCGGAGGCCGCCGCGGCCTTCTCGTCGAGCGCGGAGCTGTCGCTCGCGCCGAGCACGGCCGCTACGACCGTGCCCGCGCCGGAGAGGGCGAGCAGGGCGGAGACCAGCAGGCGGCCGGAGCGGCGTACGGCGAAGACGGCGACGAGCGCGGCGAGGCCCACTATGGCGAGCGCCGCGGGCACGCCCGTGACGTCGCTGCCCTTGGCGGTCAGCGGGAAGTCGCCGCCGGCCACCGTCGCGGTGCCCTCCGACCAGCTCTGCCGGGTGGACAGCAGGGCCACGGCCGCGCCGAGCGCGCCGCTGAGCAGGGCCACGGCGAGGCTGCGGCGGCCGGACCTGTCGGGTCCGGCGGCTTCGGATCGGGGATGCGGTACAGCAGTCACGTACTCCACTATCGCCTGAACCCCGGGCGAACCGTCACCCGGGGTTCACGTGAGCCTCGTCCTACTGCCCGACCTGCGCCGCTTCCTACCGCCCGAGCCGGTTCGCCGTGTGCACCGCGCGCAGCACCGCCGCCGCCTTGTTCCGGCATTCGTCGTCCTCGGCGACCGGGTCCGAGTCGGCGACGATGCCGGCGCCGGCCTGGACGTACGCCGTGCCGTCGCGCAACAGGGCCGTACGGATGGCGATGGCGGTGTCGGAGTCGCCCGCGAAGTCGAGGTAGCCGACGCAGCCGCCGTACAACCCCCGCCTGGACGGCTCCAGTTCGTCGATGATCTGCATCGCGCGCGGCTTGGGCGCTCCGGAGAGGGTGCCCGCGGGGAAGCATGCGGTGAGCACGTCGAAGGCCGTACGGCCCGCCGCGACCCGGCCGGTCACCGTGGACACGATGTGCATCACGTGCGAGTACCGCTCGATGGACATGAAGTCGACGACCTCGACGGAGCCCGGTTCGCAGACCCGGCCCAGGTCGTTGCGCCCGAGGTCGACGAGCATGAGGTGCTCGGCGCGCTCCTTGGGGTCGGCGATCAGTTCGTCGGCGAGGGCCTGGTCCTCCTGGACGGTGGCGCCGCGCGGCCGGGTGCCCGCGATGGGGTGCACCATCGCCTGCCCGTCCTCGACCTTGACGAGGGCCTCCGGGGAGGAGCCCACGACGTCGAAGCCGTCGAAACGGAACAGGTACATGTACGGGGAGGGGTTCGTCGCCCGCAGGACCCTGTACACGTCCAACGCGCTTGCCGTGCACGGCGTTTCGAAGCGCTGGGAGGGGACGACCTGGAAGGCCTCACCGGCCCGGATGCGCTCCTTGATGTCCTCGACGGCGTCCCGGAAGTCGGGGCCGCCCCACAGCGCGGTGTACTCGGGCAGTTCGGACGGCGGGAGTGCGGCGGGCGGCTGCGAGACGGCGCGCGAGAGGTCGGCTTCCATGGCGTCCAGGCGGGCGACGGCGTCGGCATAGGCCTCGTCGACGCCCGTGTCGAGGTCGTTGTGGTTGATCGCGTTGGCGATCAGCTGGACCGAGCCGTCCCAGTGGTCCATGACCGCGAGGTCGCTGGTGAGCAGCATGGTCAGCTCGGGCAGCTTCAGGTCGTCGCGCTCGCCGGGGCCGATCTTCTCCAGGCGGCGCACGATGTCGTAGCCGAGATAGCCGACCATGCCGCCGGTGAACGGGGGCAGGCCCTCGCCGTGCGGCGTGTGCAACGCCTCGATCGTGGCGCGCAGGGCCACGAGCGGGTCGCCGTCGACGGGGACGCCGACGGGCGGTGTGCCGCGCCAGTGCGCCTGTCCGTCGCGCTCGGTGAGGGTGGCGGCGGAGCGGACGCCCACGAAGGAGTAGCGAGACCACGAAAAGGACGCGCGGCCGTTCTCCGCGGACTCCAGGAGGAAAGTGCCGGGGCGCTCGGCGGCCAGCTTGCGGTAGAGCGCGACCGGCGTGTCGCCGTCCGCGAGCAGCTTGCGGCTGACGGGGATCACACGGCGGTCGGTGGCCAGCTTGCGGAACGTCTCGAGGTCCATGGCGGCTGACCTTACTGATCCAGTGACGGTACGCCGGAATCGGCGTCCTTGAGCAGCACGTCGGCGTCGAAGCAGGTGCGGGCGCCGGTGTGGCAGGCCGCGCCCACCTGGTCCACCTTCACCAGGACCGTGTCGGCGTCGCAGTCCAGGGCGACGGACTTCACGTGCTGGAAGTGACCGGAGGTGTCGCCCTTGACCCAGTACTCCTGGCGGCTGCGCGACCAGTAGGTGCAGCGGCCCGTGGTGAGCGTGCGATGCAGCGCCTCGTCGTCCATCCAGCCGAGCATCAGCACCTCACCGGTGTCGTACTGCTGGGCGATGGCGGGGACGAGCCCGTCGGCGCCGCGCTTGAGGCGCGCGACGATGTCGGGGTCCAGGCTGCTGGGCCTGCTGGGCCTGCTGGGCGGAGGCGTGCTGGTCATGGATGCCATTGTGCCGCGCCGGGCGGACGTACCCCTCGGTTGTCCACAGGACGGACCCCGCCGGCGCCCTACTGGGCGGACCGGGCGGCCGGTCGTAGGCTGGCTGGTATGTCGACCCATGCCAAGCGTGAACGACTCCTTCTCGCCGATCTGTTGGAAGCCCTGGGACCGGACGCCCCAACGCTGTGCGAGGGCTGGAACGCCCGGGATCTCGCCGCGCACGTGGTGGTGCGCGAGCGGCGCGCCGACGCGGCCGGCGGAATACTGATCAAGCAGCTCGCACCCCGCCTGGAGCGAGTGATGGCGGAGTTCACGGCGAAGCCGTACGAGGAGCTGATCCAGCTGATCCGTACGGGGCCACCACGTTTCTCGCCCTTCTCGCTGAAGCAGATCGACGAGGCGTCGAACACGGTCGAGTTCTACGTCCACACCGAGGACGTACGGCGCGCACAGCCCGACTGGACGCCGCGCGAACTGGACCCGGTCTTCCAGGACGCCCTGTGGTCCCGGCTGGAGCGCACGGCCCGGCTGACCGGCCGCGGCACCCCGACCGGCCTCGTACTGCGCCGCCCCGACGGCCAGACGGCGGTCGCGCACCGGGGCACGCCGGTCGTGACGGTGACCGGCGAGCCCTCGGAGCTGCTGCTGTTCGCGTACGGGCGCCAGAAGGAGGCCGACGTGCAGCTGGACGGCGACAAGGATGCGATCGCCAAGCTGCAGGAGACGAAGCAACTGGGCATCTGAGGGCTACTTGGTCAGTTCGGCCCGGCGCAGGGGTCCGACGCAGAGGGCGAGGACCCCGCCGAGGCCGCAGACCGCGGCGCTGGTGACGAAGACCGGGCCGGTGCCCCACCAGCCGATCGCGGCGGCGGTCAGCGGCATGCTGAGCGGAGCGAGACCGAGGCTGACGATGCCGGAGACGGAACTTACGCGGCCCAGGTAGGCGGGGTCGGTCTGGGTCTGCAACAAGGCGCCGCACAGGGCGCCGCTGAGCCCGGCGAACAGTCCGACGAACAGAGCGACGACGACGGCCGCGGCGACGCTGGACACGAACGCGAGCGCGCCGATCGCGACCGACCCCACCAGGAGCGCCACCGCGGCCACGCGTCCCGCGCGCGGCAGCCGCCCCCGCACGGTCAGCAGCAGCGCGGCGGCCCCCGCGCCGGTCCCGAAGCCGGCGAGCACCCAGCCCATCCCGGACGCGCCCCAGCCGCGCTGGTCGGCCAGCAGGGTCAGGCCGACGTTGAGCGGTCCAACGAAGCCGAGGTCGCCGAGCGCGATGGCGGCGATAAGTGGGGCGAGGACACGGTGGCGCCGGATGTAGCCGAGGCCGTCGCGCAGGTCCCGCCAGGCCGGGGCTCCGGCGGGCTTCGCCTGTACGGCCCCCGCACCGGTCTTGTCGGCGGCCACGCGCGCGTGCTCCTTGTCGGCCGAAGCTCCTGCCACACCCGCGCCGTCCATGTCGTGCGCGCCGCCCGCGGCGTCTGTGGGAAGGTCCGTCATCCGTACGGAGATCAACAACGGCACGGAAAGAGCGATGAGCATCCCCGCGAGCCCGAACGCCGCCGCCGCGCCGCCGAGGGCCACGCAGAGGCCGCCGAGCGTGGCGCCGGCCACGTTGGCGAAGCGAATCGCGAGACCACGCATGCCTTGGACGCGGGCGAGCTGGTCGCGGCTGGTGACGCGGGCCGGGAGGGCGCCCACGGCGGGCATGAAGACCGCGTCGACGGTGCCGAAGACGAGGGAGAGCACGGCCAGCAGCCACAGCCCCGGGCTCGTCGCAAACAGCAGCGCGGCCACGGCGAGGACGGCCGCGCAGCGCACGGCGTCGCTCCCGATGACGACCTTGCGCGGCCCGAACCGGTCGGCAATCACACCCCCGCCGAGCATCAGCAGGGCCCGCGGCACGGCGCTCACCGTCATCACGACACCGGCCTGCGCGGCCGTTCCGGACTGCACGGCCGCCCAGGACAGCGCGATGTAGTAGACGTTGTCACCGATCATCGACGACATGTAGGCGGCGAGCCAGCGCAGGACGTTGGGATCCCGATGAGCGGGTCTCTGGGCGGCGGGAGCCGGGGCCGAAAGTGTGCCGATCGCGGTCACGGGACGAGGTCCTCTCAGACGCTGAATCAGGCGCGGAACGGGAAGCTGTACAAGTGCAGGGCGACGTTCTCGCGCGCTTCGGTGTCACCGGCCTTCTCGTCGGCGCGGCCCTTCTCGTCGTACTTCCTGACGACAGAGAGCAACTCCTCGTTGAGCTCGGCAAGTTCGGCCGCCGTCAACCGCAGCGTGGACTCGGAGTCGGATGCGGCGGTGCTCCACTCGGGGCCCCAGGCGTGCCGCTCGTCCACATAACGCCGGTAGAGATCACTGCGCTGGTCGACGAGGAGCCGGGTGAACGCGGTGTGCGCGGCCGACTCCTCGGGCGCGCTGCGGAAGTCCTCGTCGCGGACAGTCACACCGCAGGACGCGGGCTGCCACCAGTGCTCACGACCGTCCCCACTCCGCGGCTCGGCCTCCTCGATCAGCCCATGCTCGGCGAGCTTGCGCAGGTGGTAACTGACCAGCGAGGGGGCCTCGTCGACAAGCTCACCGAGTTGCGAGGCGGTCGCCGCCTCGGCCACGAACAGGGCCCTGTACAGCTTCATCCGCAACGGATGGGCGAGCGCCTTGAGCGTGCCCAGATTCGTGACGCGCCGGTTCTCCTTTTTGGCCATGACTGCACGCTAGATGTGAAAGGAAATTTGTGCAATATTTATTGCGCAACTTTTCCTTCGTATCCACCCGTGAGTAAGCCCCGACCACCAGGTGACCGGGGCTTACCGCGGGCAGTGCGACATCAGCGGACCGGATGCCCCGCCCCGCGCAGCGTCTCCTTCACCTCGCTGATCCGTAGATCGCCGAAGTGGAAGACGGACGCGGCGAGCACCGCGTCGGCGCCCGCGGCGACGGCCGGGGGGAAGTCGGCGAGCCGGCCCGCGCCGCCGCTGGCGATGAGCGGCACGGTCACGTGCTTGCGGACGGCCTCGATCATCTCGATGTCGTAGCCGTCCTTCGTGCCGTCCGCGTCCATCGAGTTGAGCAGGATCTCGCCCGCGCCCAGCTCGGCGGCCTGATGGGCCCACTCGACGGCGTCGATACCGGTACCCCTGCGACCACCGTGAGTGGTGACCTCGAAGGTGCCGGCCGGCGTCCTGCGGGCGTCCACCGACAGCACCAGCACCTGCCGCCCGAACCGCTCCGCGATCTCCCGGATCAGATCGGGCCGGGCGATCGCGGCCGTGTTGACGCCGACCTTGTCCGCACCCGCCCGGAGCAACTTGTCCACGTCCTCGGCGGCGCGGACACCGCCCCCCACGGTGAGCGGGATGAAGACCTGCTCGGCCGTGCGGCGCACCACGTCGTACGTGGTCTCGCGGTTGCCGGAGGAGGCCGTGATGTCCAGGAACGTCAGCTCGTCGGCGCCCTCGGCGTCGTACACCTTGGCCATCTCGACGGGGTCGCCCGCGTCGCGCAGGTTCTGGAAGTTGACGCCCTTGACGACCCGGCCGTTGTCCACGTCCAGGCAGGGGATGACTCGTACGGCAAGGGTCATGCTGCGGATGCTCCTCGGAACGCCTCCACCTCGACCTCGACGACCAGACGCGGGTCCACGAAGCCGGAGACGATGATCATGGACGCGGCGGGACGGACGGAGTCGAACAGCTCCTTGTGAGCGCGGCCGATCTCCTCCACGTCCCGGGCGTGGGTGACGTACATACGCGTACGGACGACGTCGTCGCGGCCGAGGCCGATCTGTCCCAGCGCCGCGAGCGCGACGTTGAAGGAGTTGACCGCCTGCTCGTACGGGTCGCTGTCGACGATCGCTCCGTCGATCACGGAGGCGCAGCCGGAGACCAGCACCAGGCCGTTGGGCAGCTCCACCGCGCGGGAGTAGCCAAAAGCGTCCTCCCAGGGCGCGCCGGTCGTGACACGTCGCACATCGCTCACTTGGCTACCGCCTCCAGGGCCTCTTCCAAGGTGAACGCCTTGGCGTACAGGGCCTTCCCGACAATGGAGCCCTCGACACCGAGGGGCACCAGCTCGGCGATGGCCCGCAGATCGTCCAGCGAGGACACCCCGCCGGAGGCGACGACCGGGCGGTCCGTCGCCGCACACACATTGCGCAGCAGCTCCAGGTTGGGGCCCTGGAGCGTGCCGTCCTTGGCGATGTCCGTCACCACGTAGCGCGCGCAGCCCTCGGAGTTGAGCCGCTCCAGCGTCTCGTAGAGGTCGCCGCCGTCGCGGGTCCAGCCGCGGCCGCGCAGCGTGGTGCCGCGTACGTCGAGACCGACCGCGATCTTGTCGCCGTACTGGGCGATGACCTTGGCGACCCACTCCGGGGTCTCCAGCGCGGCGGTGCCGAGGTTCACCCGGGTGCAGCCGGTGGCCAGGGCGGCGGCCAGGGTGTCGTCGTCGCGGATACCGCCGGACAGCTCGACCTTGATGTCCATGGCCGAGGCCACCTCGGCGATCAGCGCGCGGTTGTCGCCGGTACCGAACGCGGCGTCCAGGTCCACCAGGTGCAGCCACTCGGCGCCCGACCGCTGCCAGGCGAGGGCTGCCTCGAGCGGGGAGCCGTACGAGGTCTCCGTACCGGACTCGCCGTGGACGAGGCGGACGGCCTGGCCGTCGCGGACGTCGACGGCGGGGAGGAGTTCGAGCTTGCTCACAGTGTTCCGATCCAGTTGGTGAGGAGCTGGGCTCCGGCGTCGCCGGACTTCTCGGGGTGGAACTGGGTGGCCCACAGCGCGCCGTTCTCGACGGCCGCCACGAACGGCTTGCCGTGCGTAGACCAGGTCACCAGGGGTGCCCGCATCGCCGGGTTCGTGACCTCGAGGGACCAGTCGTGGACGGCGTAGGAGTGGACGAAGTAGTAGCGCGCGTCGGCCTCGAGCCCCGCGAAGAGCTGCGATCCCGCCGGTGCCTCGACCGTGTTCCAGCCCATGTGGGGCACGATGTCCGCCCGCAGCGGCTCGACCGAGCCGGGCCACTCGTCGAGGCCCTCGCTCTCCACGCCGTGCTCGATGCCGCGCGCGAAGAGGATCTGCATGCCGACGCAGATGCCCATGACGGGGCGGCCGCCGGACAGGCGGCGGTCGACGATCCAGTCGCCGCGCGCCTCCTTCAGCCCCTGCATACAGGCGGCGAAGGCGCCGACGCCCGGCACCAGCAGCCCGTCCGCGTTCATGGCCGTGTCGAAGTCGCGCGTGATCTCGACATCGGCACCCGCGCGCGCGAGGGCGCGCTCGGCGGAGCGGACGTTCCCGAAGCCGTAGTCGAAGACGACGACCTTCTTGGGTGCGCTCAATTCCAGACCTCCAGCCTCATGACGCCCGCGACCAGACACATCGCGGCGCCGATGGAGAGCAGCACGATGAGGCTCTTGGGCATCTGCTGCTTGACGAAGGAGTAGATGCCGCCGAGGAGGAAGAGTCCGACGACGATCAGGATGCTCGACAGGCCGGTCACAGCGCGCCCTTCGTGGAGGGGAGGATGCCGGCGGCGCGCGGGTCGCGCTCGGAGGCGTAGCGCAGCGCGCGGGCGAGCGCCTTGAACTGGCACTCCACGATGTGGTGCGCGTTGCGCCCGTAGGGCACGTGCACGTGCAGGGCGATCTGGGCCTGGGCGACGAAGGACTCCAGGATGTGCCGGGTCATCGTCGTGTCGTACTCGCCGATCATCGGCGCCATCTTCTCGGGCTCGGTGTGTACGAGGTACGGACGCCCGGACAGGTCGACGGTCACCTGGGCGAGGGACTCGTCCAGCGGGACCGTGCAGTTGCCGAATCGATAAATCCCCACCTTGTCGCCGAGCGCCTGCTTGAAGGCGGCGCCGAGCGCGAGGGCGGTGTCCTCGATGGTGTGGTGCGAGTCGATGTGCAGGTCGCCCTCGGTCTTCACGGTCAGGTCGAACAGACCGTGCCGGCCGAGCTGGTCGAGCATGTGGTCGTAGAAGCCGACACCTGTCGACACATCGACCTTGCCGGATCCGTCGAGGTCGATCTCGACGACGACCGACGTCTCCTTTGTCACCCGCTCCACACGTCCTACGCGGTTCATGCGCTCTGCTCCTTCTTCAGTTCACGTACCGCGTCGAGGAACGCGTCGTTTTCGGCGGGAGTTCCGGCGGAGACCCGCAGCCATCCGGGTACGCCGTTGTCCCGGACCAGGACGCCCCGGTCGAGGATCTTCTGCCAGGCCGTGTGCGCGTCGGCGAACCGCCCGAACTGCACGAAGTTCGCGTCCGACTCGGTCACCGCGTACCCGATCGCACGCAGCTCGCTGACCAGCCGGTCCCGCTCGGTCTTCAGCTGCTCCACGTACCCCAGCAGCGTGTCGGTGTGTTCCAGGGCGGCCAGGGCGGTCGCCTGGGTGATCGCCGACAGGTGGTACGGCAGTCGTACGAGCTGGACGGCGTCCACGACGGCCGGGTGCGCGGCGAGATAGCCGAGGCGGAGCCCCGCCGCGCCGAAGGCCTTGGACATGGTCCGCGAGACGACGAGATTCGGCCGACCTTCGAGCAGCGGCAGCAGCGAGTCGCCGTGGCTGAACTCGATGTACGCCTCGTCCACGATCACCATGGACGGCCTCGCGGCCTGCGCGGCCTCGTACAGCGCGAGGACGGTCTCGGGCGGGACCGCGTTGCCCGTGGGGTTGTTGGGGGTGGTGATGAAGACGACGTCCGGCCGGTTCTCGGCGATGGCCTGCTCGGCGGCGGCCGGATCGATCGTGAAGTCCTCGTTCCGGGGGCCCGGGATCCAGCCCGTCCCCGTCGCGCGCGAGATGAGCGCGTGCATCGAGTACGAGGGCTCGAAGCCGATCGCCGTACGGCCCGGTCCGCCGAAGGTCTGCAGCAGCTGCTGGATGACCTCGTTGGAGCCGTTCGCCGCCCACACGTTCTCGATGCCGACCCGGTGCCTGCCGGTCTTCGTCAGGTACTTGGCCAGCTCGGTGCGCAGCTCCACCGCGTCCCGGTCGGGGTAGCGGTTGAGGTTTCGGGCGGCCTCGCGCACCCGCTCGACGATCCGCTCGACGAGCGGCTCGGGCAGCGGGTACGGGTTCTCGTTGGTGTTCAGCCGTACGGGGACGTCCAACTGGGGCGCGCCATAGGGGGACTTGCCGCGCAGCTCGTCCCGTACGGGGAGATCGTCGATGCCAGTCACTTGCTCTCCGGAACCTTCCAACCGAACCTGGCCTTGATCGCCGCCCCGTGGGCCGGCAGGTCCTCCGCCTCCGCCAGCGTCACCACGTGATGCGCGACGTCGGCCAGCGCGTCCTTCGTGTAGTCGACGATGTGGATGCCGCGCAGGAAGGACTGGACGGACAGGCCCGAGGAGTGGCAGGCGCAGCCGCCGGTGGGCAGCACATGGTTGGAGCCCGCCGCGTAGTCGCCGAGCGACACGGGTGCCCATGGGCCGACGAAGATCGCGCCCGCGTTCTTGACCCGGTCGGCGACCTGGACGGCGTCGGCCGTCTGGATCTCCAGGTGCTCGGCGCCGTACGCGTCGACGACCCGCAGGCCCTCGTCGACGCCGTCGACCAGGACGATCGCGGACTGCCTGCCGTTCAGCGCCGGGACGATCCGGTCCTCGATGTGCTTGGTGGCCGCTACCTGCGGCTCCAGCTCCTTCTCGACCGCGTCGGCCAGCGCCACGGAGTCCGTGACCAGGACGGCGGCGGCCAGCGGGTCGTGCTCGGCCTGGCTGATCAGGTCGGCGGCGACGTGCACCGGGTCGGCGCTCTCGTCCGCGAGGATCGCGATCTCGGTGGGACCGGCCTCCGTGTCGATGCCGATCTTGCCGGTGAAGTAGCGCTTGGCGGCGGCCACCCAGATGTTGCCGGGGCCCGTGACCATGTTGGCCGGGGCACAGGACTCGGTGCCGTGCGCGAACATCGCGACGGCCTGGGCACCTCCGACGGCGTACACCTCGTCGATGCCGAGCAGCGCGCAGGCGGCCAGGATCGTCGGGTGCGGGAGACCGCCGGCTGCGTCATTTTCAAAACGGGGCTTCTGCGGAGGGGACGCGAGCGCGATGGACCCGACCCCGGCTTCCTGGGCCGGGACCACGTTCATGATCACGGACGAGGGGTAGACCGACCGGCCGCCCGGCGCGTACAGGCCCACGCGCTCGACCGGCACCCACTTCTCGGTGACCGAGCCGCCGGGCACGACCTGGGTGGTGTGCGTCGTACGGCGCTGCTCGCGGTGGACCAGGCGGGCGCGGCGGATGGACTCCTCCAGGGCCGCGCGCACGGCCGGGTCGAGCTGGTCCAGGGCGTCGGTGAGCGCCTGGGCCGGGACCCGTACGGAATCGAGTCGTACGCCGTCGAACTTCTCGGCGTAGTCGATCAGCGCCGCGTCGCCCCGATGATGCACGGCCTCGCAGATGGGACGCACCTTCTCCAGGGCGGCCTGTACGTCGAAGTCGGCTCGGGGCAGCAGGTCGCGCAGGGCGGAACCCTCGGGGAGGGCGTCGCCGCGCAGATCGATTCGGGCCATAGAGAAAGAGTGCAGCACGTGCTCAATTCTCTCAGACCGCGATACGGCACCGGACGCCCGTATCAATGGCTGATACAAGCCACCTTCGGTTCTCTGGAGGATCCCCGTCACCAGTAGCGTTCGGGCCGTCACCCAGCGGGCATTGAACGATTGTACGAAACCGGCGAGTAGCCGGGAAGGAAGGGAAGTGCAGTGACTGAGGGCGCCGGCCTGCGCGGCGGGGACCTGCCGGACGAACTGACCCCCGCCGAAGCCGGAATGTGGCAGGCCTTCCGCAATGGCAGCGTGTACGACCTGCGCAGCGGGGACACCACCGTGGACGATCCGCACGGGGGTCATCCCTGGGGAGCCGAGCGCAGCGTCCGGGCACGGATCGTGGCATGGCTGCTGCTCGACGGCCCTCCCGCGCTGCAGGGCCGGGTCTCCTCCCTGAAGCTGACCGGCGTACAGATCACCGACGTCCTCGACCTCGCGGGCGGCATCGTGGTGCCGTACGTCGAGCTGAAGGGGTGCCGGTTCGAGAAGGAGATCCTGCTTCCGGAGGCCCGCTTCACGACCGTACGGCTGGTGGACTGCTCGGTGCCGCGCCTGGAGGCGGCCAGGGTGCACACCGAGGGCGATCTGCATCTGCCGCGCTGCCGCTTCCACAACGGGGTACGGCTCACCGACGCGCACATCGGCACCGATCTGCTGCTCAACCAGGCCGTGGTCTACCGCGACCGGCGGGGGCGCTCGCTCACCGGCGACGGCATGACCGTGGGGCAGGACCTCCAGGCGGAGATGCTGGAGTCGCACGGCGAGCTGAGCCTGCGCGGCGCCACCGTCGGTGTCTCGCTCAGCCTGCGCGGCAGCAAGCTGACCAACCCGTACACGCGCCTCGCCCTGAACGCCCCCCAGCTGACCGTCAACCGCACCCTGTACCTGACCCCCGCGGCCATCGGCAATCCGCTGCTGACCAGCGGGACCACCCCGGCGCGGGGCACGCTGGTGCAGCGGTTCGAGTGCCAGGGCGGGATCCGCCTGGACGACGGACGGTTCGGGGACTCCGTCGACTTCGAGCGGGCCCGCTTCACCTTCGACGACGACCAGGAGCTGTCGCTGCGCCGGGTCCAGACGCCCGAGCTGCGCTTCCTCGGGGAGAGACCGGAGCGCGGCAAGGTCGTGCTCTCGGGCGCGCGGATCGTCAACCTGGTCGACCGGGCGTCCAGCTGGCCCGGTCCCGGCAGCCTCCACATGGGCGGCTTCACGTACGAGAGCCTGGTGCCGCAGGGCGCGTTTCCGCTGACCCGGCGCCTGGAGTGGGTGTCGGCGGCGACCGCCGAGTACAACCCGGAGCCTTACGAGCGCCTGGCCACCGTGCTGCGCAACTGCGGCGAGGACGAGGACGCCCGCGAGGTGCTGCTCGCCAAGCAGCGGCGCCGCCGCGAGACCCTGCCGCTCGCCGCCAAGCTCTGGGGGTACGCGCAGGACTGGACGGTCGCCTACGGATACCGGCCCGGGCGGGCCGCGCTGTGGATGGCGGTGGTGTGGGCGGCGACGTCGATCGCCTTCTCGCACGCCAGCCATCCGCCGATCAACGGCAATGGCCATCCCCCGTGGAACCCCTCACTGTTCGCCCTGGATCTGCTGCTGCCCGTCATCGATCTCGGGCAGGTCGGCTTCTGGCAGCTGCGCGGCGGCTGGCAGTGGCTCGCGGCGGTGGTGATCCTGCTCGGCTGGGTTCTGGCGACCACCGTGGCGGCGGGGGCGACGCGCCTGCTGCGGCGCAGCTGACGGGCAGGGCCCACGCTGCCCCAGAACACTCGTGCGACAGGGGAACAACAGTAGAACAGCACTCACCTTTTACCCTCCCTTGACCCCTTGTCCTACAACCAAACAACGGTTACGAAAGCGTCACCGCGCATCTCTGGCACTGCTCCGACCTGCGGGTTTTCAATGGTCGACACCATGGCACTCTTGCGCGCGTTCATCCGCATGGCCCGGATGGTCGGGAACACCTCGCGCCTCGCCGACGGACTGCCCGCCGACGACGAGGTACTGCTCGACGCCCCGGACGAGCGCCTCGGTCCGGCGCTCGTCGCCGCGGGCCGCGGCGAGTACGCCCCCGCCGCCAAGCTGCTCGCCACCACGCGCGAGGCCGCCGAATGGGAGAACCGCGACCGGTACGCGATGCGCCTCGCGACCTTCGCGCGCTCCCGTGACGAGTGGCTCCAGGAATGGCAGAGCGCCTCCCCGCACGATCCGGACGCGCTGCTCGTCAAAGCCGAGCTGGCGGTGCGCCGCGGCTGGGAGTCGCCCGCCCGTGTCGAGCTGCTGCGTCAGGTCGGGCCGCTGATCGGCGCCGCCGCCGAGGGCGAGTCGCGCGACCCGGTGCCCTGGCGGATCGCGCTCGACCACGCCCGGGGCACCCATGCCGGACACACCGAGTTCGAGAAGCTGTGGGGCGAGGCCGTACGGCGCTCCCCGCACCACTACGGCTGCCATGTGGCCGCCCTGCAGTACCTGTCGGCCGCCTGGTACGGCTCGCACCGGGAATGCTTCGACTTCGCCGAGCGGGCGGCCCAGGACGCGCTGCCGGGCTCCCTGGTGCAGGCCCTGCCGGTGCGGGCCGCCTTCGCCTATCTGACCGAGGGCGGCGGGGCGGTGGTGGCGCGCGAGCGCCTCGACTCGGCGGCCGACCTCGCGATCGCGGTCTCCGCGACATACGCGGCCGCCGACCCGTGGCCCGCGGAGGTGCGTAATCTGCTGACGTACGTCCTGGTACGGCTGGAGCGCTGGCGGGACGCCCTCGAGCAGCTCCGCCTCATCGGCCCGTACGCGACGTCGTTCCCCTGGGACCGGGTCTCCGACGACCCGCTCGGACAGTTCCTGGAGCTGCGCGACGGCGTCCGTCTGGAGGTCGCATCGAGCCTTCCGCTCCGTCCGCGGGGCGCCGATCCGCATCCACGGAGTGGGCACGGCGGACGCGCCCGCTCCGGCGACCATTAGGATTTCGCGTCGTGACCACCGTCCGGCTTCCGCTCTTCCCCCTCAACTCGGTGCTGTTCCCGGGGCTCGTGCTTCCTTTGAACATCTTCGAGGAGCGCTATCGCGCCATGATGCGCGAGCTGCTGAAGACCTCCGAGGACGAACCGCGCCGGTTCGCCGTCGTCGCCATCCGCGACGGCCATGAGGTCGCGCCCACCGCGCCCGGCATGCCGGACCTGACCGCCGTGCCCGAGCGCGGGCCCGCCGCCGGGTTCGGTGACGATCCCGTCAAGGCCTTCCACGAGGTGGGCTGCATCGCGGACGCGGCGACCATCCGGGAGCGCGCCGACGGCAGCTTCGAGGTACTGGCGACCGGCACCACGCGGGTGCGGCTGCTTTCGGTGGACGCGTCCGGCGCGTTCCTGACGGCCGAGCTGGAGGAGCTGCCCGAGGACCCCGGCGAGGAGGCCGGGGCGCTCGCCGAGGGCGTGCTGCGGGCCTTCCGCCAGTACCAGAAGCGGCTGGCGGGGGCGCGCGAGCGGTCCCTGTCCACCGGGGCGGACCTTCCGGACGAGCCGGCTGTCGTCTCCTACCTCGTGGCGGCCGCCGTGATGCTCGACATTCCGGCGAAGCAGATGCTGCTCCAGGCGCCGGACACGGCGTCGCGGCTGCGTGAGGAGCTGAAACTGCTGCGCGCGGAGACCGCGATCATCCGTAATCTGCCGTCGTTGCCGGCGTCGGACCTGACGCGCGGTCCGACGAGCCTCAACTGACGCATCCGGGAAGGCCGAGGCCGATGGCGAAGAAGTCGAAGAAGCAGCAGCCCGGAGGTACGCCGGCGACGGTGGCGCTGACGGAGGCGGGCGTTGCGTACACCGTCCACTCCTACGACCACGACCCTTCCCATCCCTCGTACGGCTCGGAGGCCGCCGAGGCGATGGGGGTCTCGCCGGAGCGGGTCTTCAAGACCCTGGTGGCGGATGTGGACGGTTCCCTCGTGGTGGGTGTGGTGCCGGTGGCGGGCTCGTTGGACCTCAAGGCGCTTGCCACGGCGGTGGGCGGCAAGCGGGCGGCGATGGCGGATCCGGCGGCCGCCGAGCGCACGACGGGGTACGTGCGCGGGGGTATCTCGCCGCTGGGGCAGCGCAAGCGGCTTCGTACGGTGCTGGACTCGTCGGCGCGGCTGCACGCCACGATCTGTGTCTCGGCGGGGCGGCGGGGGCTGGAGGTGGAGGTCGCTCCAGATGATCTGGCGAAGCTCACCGAAGCGGTGTTCGCGCCCGTCGGGCGTGCGTGAGCCCTCGACGTGGGGGGCTTCCTCGGTTAAGTACGAGGGACATGTCGAAGAAAACGCGAAAACGCAAGTGGCGCACGAAGAAGGGCCGCTCGAACCACGGCCACCGTCCGGCGTGAGTGCCGGCTGAGTCCCGCCGCCGGCGCCGGCGCCAGCGCCTACGCCCGGTGGGTGAGTCGGGGCCGCGCCGGTACATCCGCCCGCATCCGAACGGATCAGCTGTGGGTGAGGAGTTGCTCTTCGTCTTGGATCCGTCCGGATGCGGGCATTCGATGTACCGACACGGCCCCTCCGGCCGGTGGGCGGCTGCGGGGTTCCAGCCCGTCCGGCGTTTGAGGACGAGCGCGGAGCGCGATACGGGGGTCTGGGGGCGGAGCCCCCAGGTACGGGACGGGTAGGGGCGGAGGGGGCGAGAAAACGCTTGGCTACGGGGCCGGAGGGGGCGGCAAAACGCTTGGCTAGGGGGCCGGAGGGGGCGGCGGGGCCGCCGGGTACGGGCTCTGGTAGGGGTCGGGGTCCCGGGGGCCGAAGAGGGCAGTGAGGCCGAGGTGGAGCACCAGGGCCGCCACGGACCAGGCCAGCAGCGCCCCCTTCGCGCCGAGCTTCAGCGGCGCGGAGAAGGTGACCCCCTTGCCCACGGCCTTGGCGTGGGCGACCACGTTCTGCGTGGGCCCGAGCCAGGTGCCTATCCGCCAGGCGAGGAGGGACCCGAGGAGCCCACCGATGGCGAGGGCGACGACCAGCGGCACACCCCCACGCCGCCGCACCAGGAAAACGCCCAGCGCACTCACCGCACCGAACCCCAGCGCCAGCAGAGTGAACGTTCCGTCGACCCCGATGGCCTGCTCACCCTCCGTGTCCTTCAGATACACCGCGCTGTCGTCCGCGACCAGCGGCACATGCGGCGCCAGCCACCACCACAGCACCCCGAGCAGCACTCCCGCGAGCGCCACTGCCACCGTGATCACGGCGGCTTCCCGCAGTTCGGTCTTCATCCCGGGGCCCTCCTGTTCATACACGGCACACCCCGCGGCGCCACCTGGCGGAACCTGCCAGGCGTCGTGCGGGGGCTGATGGTGCGGCGGCGGAGGCGGAGTCAGCGGAGCGGTCACCCTGACATCGTGCCAGGCCCGCCTGTCAGCCGCGTCACCGGACGGCCGCCCGGCGGTAAGCCCAGGTCGCGAGGGCAAGCGAGGCCACCCCGACACCGGCGCAGACGGCCAGGTCACCGAAGACGGCGGCCCAGTCGGGATGGGCTCCGAACGTACGGGCGAAGGCCTCGACGCCGTAGGTCGAGGGCAGCAGATCACGGCCGTACTGCACGACGGTCGGCAGCCGGTCCCCCGGCAGCACGCCCAGCAGCAGCGCCGCCGACATCCCCAGCTGTCCGAGCAGCGTGGCGAGTTCGGGCCGCGGCGCGAGCAGTCCGAACACGGCCCCGAGCCCGGCGAGCGCGGCCCCCGAGAGCGGGATGACCGCCGCGAGGATCCACAGATGCGCCATCGGAAGCCCGAAGAGCACGGAGCCGAAGACGGCGGTGGCGAGGGTCCCCGGCACGGTGAAGGACGCGTACGCGCCCGCGGCACCGAGCACGACGGCGGCCGGCGGCACCGGCAGCGTCGCATAGTGGTCGAGCCCCCCGTCGGCGCGCAGCTGGCCGAAGTACTGCGCGAGCAGGTTGAGGCCGACGTAGGCCACGACGAGGACCGAGGCGCCGGCCACCACGGCCCGCGCCTCGCCCCCGCCGTCCACCACGCCCCGCATCATGATCATGATTCCGACGGACTGGAAGGTGGCCACGAACAGCAGCGGGATCCGCGCGACGCGTGCCCGGGAGAGCTGCGCCCGGTAGATGGCGGCCAGCGACGGCCACAGCCTCGCGCGCGCCCCCAGTTCCACGGCGTCGCCGGCGTCCTCGGCCACGGGCAGCGCGCTGCCCGGCAGGACTCCAGCGGGTACGACACTCACGTCGAGCTGCTCCCCTTCACTTCGGCAGCCATCCTGTTCCAGGCGCCTACAGGCTTCCGTACGGATTCCGCGCTCCACGCACTCACGCCTTCACCAACCCCTGCGTGCTGCCGCCCAGCGCCAGATACACGTCCTCCAGGCTCGGTGTGGCCAAGGTGAAGTCGTCGAGGGCGGCGAAGGCTGCGCCTCCGGTGACCGTGGCGACCGCCGCGCGGGCCTCCTCGGGGGCCAGCCGCAGGGTCCAGCGGCGGCCCGACTCGACAGCGCGGGCGCGCAGCGCGGCGACCTCGGGGACGTCGAGCGGGGCGCTCTCACGCCAGACGAGTTCGACCCGCACCTCGCCCGCGACCCGCTCCTTGAGCCCGGCGGGGGTGTCGCAGGCGATGACACGGCCCTTGTCGAGGACGGCGACGCGGTCCAGGACGGTCTCGGCCTCGATGACATTGTGGGTGACCAGGACGACCGTGGCGCCGTGTTCGGCGCGGCGCCGGTCGACGGCGGCCCAGACGGCGCGGCGGGCCACCGGGTCCATGCCGGTGGTCGGCTCGTCGAGGACCAGCAGCGGACGCTCCCCCACGATCGCGGCGGCGAAGCAGGCGAGCCTGCGCTGTCCGCCGGACAGCTTCTTCAGGGGGCGGGAGGCAAGGGGTGTGAGGCCCAGTTCGTCGAGTACGGCGTCGCGTTCGGCGCGGGCCCGCCCGAGGTCGAGACCGCGCAGCCGCCCGGTCGTCTCGGCGGCGAGCGACACGGTCAGCTCGTCGAGGGCGGTGGACTCCTGGCCGAGGTAGGCGAGGATCCGCGCCGCCCGCTCGGGGTGGCGCACGATGTCGTGCCCGAGGATCTCGACGCTGCCGCTGTCGGGGCGCATGAGCCCGGTCAGCTGCCGTACAAGGGTGGATTTGCCGGCGCCGTTCGGCCCGAGCAGGCCGAAGATCTCACCGCGGCGGATGTCCAGGCGTACCGCGTCGGTGGCCCGTACCTCGGGCGTCGCGGGGGTGCCGCGGCGTCCGCGGACGGCGGGATAGGTCTTGGTCAGGCTCCGCACCGCGCACACGACATCACCCTTGTGTCCGTTGCGGACTGCCTGTGCCGTGTGCGTACTCACGAAGAACGAGACTACGGGGTCCGATGCCCCGTTATGCGCCCGGGGCCGTCGCTCACTCCGCCACGGGGGCGTGTTCCGCCGCCGTACGCACGTCGATCTCGCGCCAGAAGCCCGCCCGGATCGCGTACCGGTCATGCTCGTCGATCTGGTCGTCCTTGTGCGCGAGGAGGCCGAAGCGGGCCGCGTAACGCAGCAGCTCGCCGTCCACCCGGTGCGGGACCCGCGGGTACATCGTGGACAGCTTCTGCAGATGGCTCTGGTCGGTGAGGCGCTCCATCCAGCGGCGCGCGAAGACCTGCCCCACCTCGTACGGATCGCCGCCGACCGTGGTGATGTCCTCCTCGCGGTCCGCCCATCGCTGCTCGGCGGAGGTGAGCTGGGCGAGCGTCGGCAAGGAGGCGGCCTCCGCGGACTCGGTGGCGCCTCCTGGCCGGTCGATCCAGCCCTTGTCGGAGGACCAGCGCAGCGTGGCGCTCGCGGGGTGCTGCGCGGCCTGTGTGCCGGGGCCGCGCAGCGCGGCCAGGTCCTTGGGCGTGGGGACGCCCTTGGGCGCAGGCACCCGCTCCTGCGTGCCGTTTTGCGAGTCGGCCGCCGAGTGGTGTTCCGGCTCCGGCGCGGGCCGCTCGGCCGCCGACGCGAGTGCCGACTCGGGCAGCGGGGCGGAGAGGATCGCGGCGATCTCGGGGCGCGGCACCGGCGGCGGCGCGCAGATCCCGCCGAGTTCCTTGGCGCGTACGGCCTTGGTGATCCAGATCCGGTCGAGCACGCGCCGCTCGTCGGCCTCGGCCACCAGGTCCTCGGACTGGTTGTAGTCGCCGTCCGCGGCCTGCACGGCCCACAGGTGTACGGCGACACCGTGCTCCTTGGCGGCCATCATGCCCGGCAGCAGGTCCCCGTCGCCGGTCACCAGGACCACGTCGGAGCAGGCGCGGTTGCGGGCCAGCTCGGTCAGCTCGGCGTGCATGGCGGCGTCGACGCCCTTCTGGGCCCACCGCCCGTCGCTTCGGGTCAGCGCGCCCAGCCGCACCGTCACACGAGGCATCACGCGCAGCCTGCGGTGCTCCGGCTGCGGTACGCGGTCGGGGGCGCCGTCGAACCAGTAGATACGCAGCAGGGGCCGCTCCGTGTCGGACTCGGCGCGCTCGCGCAGGCCCTGGATGAGGGCGGCGTGGTCGACGGTGATCCGGGATCGCGAAGGTTCCCCGGCGAGGAGACTGGCGGCAGCCCCGAGCAGATACCCGGCGTCCACCAGGACGATGCAGCGGTCCACGCGATCCACCCTCTTTCCGGGAGGTTTGCTTCGGGCTTGCTTCGAGTCTGCCCGACCGTGCGGAGGTTAACGGCCGGAACTCGATCTTCGGCGTGGCGTACCGAAAGATAACTCTCCGACAGGGCTTATTACGCACGGTAATTCTCTGAAATGCGCCACTTGTCAGCGTATGTGAATCTGGTCGCGGCCCTGGCCCCTAGATCCCCCTCAGGAGGCAGTCACCATGGCCAAGAACAAGAACCGCAAGCAGGGCAGCCCGCAGGAACGCGGCTCCCAGGCCGAGCAGGCTCAGGAGCACGCGCAGAGGTCTTCCACGGAGGCGCAGCAGTCGCCGCTGTCGCATGCCCAGGGCAGCCCCGCGGACATTGCCCGTAAACAGCAGAAGCGCTTCGGCCACAACTGAGGCCCCCGCGCGGGCAGTTGAGCTCGACAGGGCAGTTAAGCCCCGATAGAGCTGTTGAGGCCTGACAGGGCTGTTGAAGCCCAGGCACACACCGAGGGGCGCATCCGGATGCGGATGCGCCCCTCGCGTGCATCTGGTCGGCGTGCGTCAGCCTGCGAGGCAGGACGGGCCGAGCAGCACCTTGAGGTCGCCGAAGAGCGCCGGGTCCGGCTTCACACGGTGCCGGTCGAGCCGCAGCACCGTGGTCTTGCGCGGACCCTGGAGCTTGATGCGCACCTCGCTCTCGCCCTTGTGGTGGCTGAGGATCTCGCCGAGGCGGCTGACCATGGGCGGGGTGACCCTCGTGGCCGGGATGGTGAGGATCACGGGCGCGTTGGTGCCCGCGTTCGACAGGTCCGGGACCTGGAGCTCCATCGCGACCAGCCGCGGCACGTCCTCGCGCTTGTCGAGGCGGCCCTTGACGAACACGACCGCATCCTCGACGAGTTGGGTCGAGACGAGCTGGTACGTCGCCGGGAAGAACATGCACTCGATGGAGCCCGCGAGGTCCTCCACGGTGGCGATCGCCCACGCGTTGCCCTGCTTGGTCATCTTGCGCTGGAGGCCCGAGATGATGCCGCCGATGGTGACGACCGCGCCGTCCGCGTGCTCACCTCCGGTGAGCTGGGAGATGCCGGCGTCCGCCTTGTCGGAGAGCACGTGCTCCAGGCCGAAGAGCGGGTGGTCGGAGACGTACAGACCGAGCATCTCCCGCTCCTGGGCGAGCAGATAGGCCTTGTCCCACTCGTCGGTCGTGAACTCCACGTCGAGGCCGAAGCCCGGCTCGTCCGCGCTGTCGTCGCCCATCCCGCCGAAGAGATCGAACTGGCCCTCGGCCTCCTTGCGCTTGACCTGCACCACGTTGTCGATCATCGGCTCGAACTGCGCGGTGAGGCCCTTGCGGGTGTGCCCCATCGTGTCGAAGGCGCCCGCCTTGATCAGCGACTCCGTGGTGCGCTTGTTGCAGGCGACGGCCTCCACCTTGTCGAGATAGTCCGGGAAGGAGGCGTACTTGCCCTTGGCCTTACGGCTCTTGATGATCGACTCGACGACGTTCGTCCCGACGTTGCGGACGGCCGAGAGGCCGAAGAGGATCACATCGTCGCCCTGCGCGGCGAAGTTCTGCTCCGACTCGTTGACGTTCGGCGGCAGCACCTTGATGCCCATGCGCCGGCACTCGTTCAGATAGATCGCGGACTTGTCCTTGTCGTCCTTGACCGAGGTGAGCAGTCCGGCCATGTACTCGGCCGGGTAGTTCGCCTTCAGGTAGGCGGTCCAGTAGGAGACCAGTCCGTACGCGGCGGAGTGCGCCTTGTTGAAGGCGTAGCCGGCGAACGGGACCAGCACGTCCCACAGGGCCTGGATCGCCTCGTCGCTGTAGCCGTTCTTGCGGGCACCGGCCTGGAAGATGCTGAAGTTCTTCGCCAGTTCGTCGGGCTTCTTCTTGCCCATCACGCGGCGCAGGATGTCGGCCTCGCCGAGCGAGTACCCGGCGATGATCTGCGCGGCCTTCTGCACCTGCTCCTGGTACACGATCAGGCCGTAGGTGACGGCCAGGACCTCCTGGAGGGGCTCCTCCAGCTCCTTGTGGATCGGCGTGATCTCCTGCAGGCCGTTCTTGCGGAGCGCGTAGTTCGTGTGCGAGTCCATGCCCATCGGGCCGGGACGGTAGAGCGCCGAGACGGCGGAGATGTCTTCGAAGTTGTCGGGCTTCATCAGGCGCAGCAGCGAGCGCATGGGGCCGCCGTCGAACTGGAACACGCCGAGGGTCTCGCCACGCTGGAGCAGTTCGAAGGTCGTCGGATCGTCGAGCGGGAGGGCCAGCAGGTCGAGGTCGATGCCCTTGTTGGACTTCACCATCTTGACGGCGTCGTCCATGATCGTCAGGTTGCGCAGGCCGAGGAAGTCCATCTTCAGCAGGCCGAGCGACTCGCACTGCGGGTAGTCCCACTGCGTGATGGTCACGCCGTCGGTGTGCCGCACCCAGACCGGGGCGTGGTCGACGATGGGCTCGCTGGACATGATGACGCCGGCGGCGTGCACGCCCATCTGCCGGACCAGGCCCTCGACGCCCTTGGCGGTGTCGATGACCTTCTTCACGTCCGGCTCGTTCTCGTACATCGCCCGGATCTCGCCGGCCTCGCTGTAGCGAGGGTGCGAGGAGTCGGTGATGCCGCTGAGGTCGATGCCCTTGCCGAGGACGTCGGCGGGCATGGCCTTGGTGAGGCGGTCGCCCATCGCGTACGGGTAGCCCAGCACGCGCGCGGAGTCCTTGATGGCGTTCTTCGCCTTGATCTTGCCGTATGTGCCGATCATGGCGACCTTGTCGGCGCCGTACTTCTCCGTCACATACCTGATCACTTCGACGCGCCTGCGCTCGTCGAAGTCGATGTCGACGTCGGGCATGGAGACGCGCTCGGGGTTGAGGAAGCGCTCGAAGATCAGACCGTGCGGGATCGGGTCGAGGTCGGTGATGCCCATGGCGTACGCGACGATCGAGCCGGCCGCGGAGCCACGGCCCGGGCCGACCGCGATGCCCTGCTTCTTGGCCCACATGATGAAGTCGGCGACCACGAGGAAGTACCCCGGGAACCCCATCTGGATGATGACGTCCATCTCGTACTCCGCCTGCTTCTGGCGGTCGTCCGGGATGCCGCCCGGGAAGCGGCGCTCCATGCCGCGTCGGACCTCCTCCTGGAACCAGGTGACCTCGGTGTAGCCCTCCGGGATGTCGAACTTCGGCATGAGGTTCTTCGCCTCGAACATGCCGGTGGTGTCGACTTGCTCGGCCACCAGGAGGGTGTTGGCGCAGCCTTCCTGCCAGGCGTCCGAGGAGTCGATGGCGTACATCTCGTCCGTGGACTTCAGGTAGTAGCCGGTGCCGTCGAAGCGGAAGCGGTCCGGGTCGGAGAGGTTCTTGCCGGTCTGGATGCAGAGCAGGGCGTCGTGGGCGGTCGCCTCGTGCGCGTACGTGTAGTGCGAGTCGTTCGTCACCAGGGGCGGGATGCCGAGCTTCTTGCCGATCTCCAGGAGGCCGTCACGGACCCGGCGCTCGATCTCGATGCCGTGGTCCATCAGCTCCAGGAAGTAGCGGTCCTTGCCGAAGATGTCCTGGTACTCGGCGGCCGACTTCAGGGCCTCGTCGAACTGGCCGAGGCGAAGGCGGGTCTGGAGCTCACCGGAAGGGCAGCCGGTGGAGGCGATGAGCCCCTCCGACCACTGGGAGATCGTCTCCTTGTCCATGCGCGGCCACTTCTGCAGCCAGCCCTCGGCGTACGCGTCCGAGGAGAGCCGGAAGAGGTTGTGCAGGCCCGTCCGGTTCGCCGCCCAGATCGTCTTGTGCGTGTAACCACCCGAACCGGACACGTCGTCGCGCTTCTGGTGCGGCTGGCCCCACTGGACCTTGCGCTTGTTGCGCCGGGACTCGGGGGCGACGTACGCCTCGATGCCGATGATCGGTGTGACGCCCGCCTTCGTCGCCGTGTGGAAGAAGTCGTACGCCCCGTGGAGGTTGCCGTGGTCGCTCATGGCGATGTGGGTCATGCCCATCTCATTGCAGGCATTGAACATGTCCTTGAGCCGCGCGGCACCGTCCAGCAGCGAGTACTGGGTGTGGACGTGCAGGTGCGTGAACGGCGGCTTCGACACGGGTTCGGCCTCCAAGAAGAACGATGGGCGACAGGCTGCGGACAGTCTGGGGGACAGCGTCGAAGTCTATGACGCGGGACTGACACTCCGCGGGCGATCAGCCGTACCTTCATGCGAGGTACCCGGGCACTCCCGCGTACCTTCGTCCGTTGGAAGTGGACGGACCATCCGTCCCGGGGGCGGCGCGTCCGTCCCGTCATGTCACGCACCACCTGCACCAGGAGGCACCCAGCGATGTCGGTCCCGCAGCTCAGCGCCGAGCAACGCGGCGAGCAGATCCTCGCCGTCTTCGACACCGCCTTCGGCGAGCTCCTGGCCGCCGACCCGGCCGCGTTCCGCGTGAAGTTCCGCAAGATGGCGGCCTCCGCCTTCGCGTTCTACCGGGGCACGGCGGGCCTCTTCTACCACGACCTGGACGCCGACAAGCGGGGCGGACCGTACCTCGACGACCGCACCGCGCGCGTGTGGATCCACGGCGACCTGCACGCCGAGAACTTCGGTACGTACATGGACGCCCAGGGCCGCCTGATCTTCAATGTGAACGATTTCGACGAGGCGTACGTCGGCCCCTTCACCTGGGACCTCAAGCGCTTCGCCGCTTCCGTGGCGCTCATCGGGTACGCGAAGGCGCTCAGCGACGAGCAGATCACCGAGCTGGTCAAGGTGTACGCGGGCGCGTACCGCGAGCGCGTCCACGCCCTCGCCACCGGCGCCAAGAGCGACGAGGTGCCACCCTTCACGCTGGACACCGCCGAGGGCCCGCTCCTGGACGCGCTGCGCGACGCCCGCTCACTCACCCGCTTCGGGCTGCTCGACTCGATGACCGAGATCCGCGACTTCGAGCGCCGTTTCGCGCCCGGCGGCGGCTCCATCGAGCTGGACGCGGCCACCCGCTACAAGGTGCTCGCGGCGTTCGACGGCTATCTGGAGACGCTCCCGGAGTCGTCCCTGGCCCGCCCGGACTCCTACCGCGTGAAGGACGTCGTGGGCCGCCGCGGCATCGGTATCGGCTCGGCCGGCCTCCCGTCGTACAACATCCTTCTGGAGGGCAACAGCGACGCCCTGGAGAACGATGTGGTGATCTACATCAAGCAGGCCCAGACCCCGGCCGTCTCCCGGCACATCACGGACTCCTCGATCCGTGAGTACTTCCAGCACGAGGGCCACCGCACGGTGATCTCGCAGCGCGCCCTGCAGGCGCACGCCGACCCGTGGCTGGGCTGGACCGAGCTGGACGGCGCGGGCCAGCTGGTCGCCGAGGTGTCGCCGTACGCGGTGGACCTGGACTGGGGCGACATCGACGACCCCGAGGAGATCGCCTCGGTCGTCGCGGACCTCGGCCGGGCCACGGCCACGATGCACGCGGCGGCGGACGACGAGAGCGGCCACTCGGAGCTGGTGCCGTTCTCCACGGAGCGGGCCATCGACGCGGCGATCGCGGCCGACGAGGACGGCTTCGCCGGCCTCCTGGTGGACTTCGCGCACAGCTACGGCGCACGCGCGCGTGCCGACCACCAGATCTTCGTGGACCTCTTCCGTAACGGTCGGATTCCGGGTCTGTAGGCATCACACAACTCACAGGGACCCTTTAGGGGTCCCTTACAGGAGTACGTGGCACACTCTCCAGCGCTATGGACATATCCGGGACCCAGCTCAGAGCCCTTCGCGCGGCTCTGTTCACGGCAGTCGTCGTGACGCTCTCCACCGCGTCGCACGTACTGCTGTCCCGGGTGCCACTGCCCCTGACCACGGTGGCCGTGATCGCGGCCACCGTCTTCGTCATCGCCTACGCCCTCGCGGGCCGCCGCGCACGCGGCTTCGGACGGATCGCGGCCCTGCTGATCCCGCTGGAGCTGGCCGCCGACACCGTGTTCACCACGGGCCAGCACGTCTGTTACGGCAGGGTGGGCGGCCCGGTCGCGGGCCCGCTGCGCTCGGTCGGCTTCGACGTGCTGTGCGGCGGAGGCAGCGTCGGCGCCCCGCTCGCCCGGGTGACCGGTACCGGCCCCGACCGTGCGGCGGCCCTGCTCGCGCACGCCGACCCGCGCGCCGCCTGGCTGCTGCTGGGCGCGCACCTCACCGTCGGTCTGCTCGCGGCCGCCTGGCTGCGCCGCGGCGAGCGGGCCCTGGAGCAGTTGCTGCGGGCGGTGGCCGCCTCGACCTTCCGGCCGCTGCTGATCGCGGTCGCCGCGGTGACCGTGCGGCTCGCTCCGGTCCGCCGGCTACCGCGCACCGCCCGCCGCACCGCCGCCGCCCGTACGCGCCTGTTCGTGCACTCCCTGGGACGACGTGGACCGCCCTGCTCGGCCGTGTTCGCCTGAGCCCTCGGCGGCCCTGTGCGGTTGAGCACCAGCAGTCCCCCCTACGTATTCCGCGTACGACATGTGCGCGTCCCACATGGAGATCACCACTATGAGCAAGCGGAACAGCCAGGCTTCGAAGTCGGCGGCCCGTGAGAAGCTGCGCCTCGAGCGCGAGCGCCAGGCCAAGCGCGACAAGGTCAAGCGGCAGGCCATCGTCGCCGGTTCACTCGTCGCCGTCCTCGCGATAGCCGGCGGCATCGGTTACGCCGTCGTGCAGAACAACAAGCCCACCCACTGGGAGTCCGTCAAGAGCGACAAGGTCGTCGCGCCGGCCAACACGACGGGCACGAACGGCACGACCGTCGTGTTCGGCGAGAGCACCGCGAAGAAGACCCTGAAGCTGTATGAGGACCCACGCTGCCCGGTCTGCGCCCAGTTCGAGCAGACTGTCGGTTCGACGGTCACGAAGGACCTCGACGCCGGCAAGTTCAAGATCCAGTACATCGGCGGCACGTTCCTCGACGGCGACTCCGACAAGAGCGGCAAGATCCAGATCGGCTCCCGCGGCGAGGGCTCGAAGAACGCGATGAGCGCCCTGGGCGCCGCGCTGAACGTGAGCCCGGAGGCCTTCCTGGAGTACAAGACCGCGCTCTACTCGGCGAAGTACCACCCCGACGAGACGAACGACAAGTTCAAGAGCGACGACTACCTGATCAAGGTGGCGGACACGGTCGGCGCGCTGAAGAACAACACGAAGTTCCAAAGCGCCGTGAAGAACGGCACGTACGACGCCTGGGCGCTGGCGATGTCCGAGACGTTCAACACCAACAAGGACGGCGTCAACGGCACGCCGAGCCTGGTGATGAACGGCAAGAAGCTCACCGGCTCCGACGGCCAGACCGCGCCCATGACGGTCGCCGAGTTCACCACGGCGATCGACGCGGCCCTCAAGGCCTGAGCCACCGGCGCGGGCTCAATGGCCCGCCCTGAGGCGCGTGTTGGGCGACCAGCTCTCGAAGAGCGGGCGAACTTTCCGAGTTCGCCCGCTCTTGGCTTGTACTGGTCGGTAACCTGATCGCTCGTGACCAGTCGCTTCAGATCATCCGACTCCTCAGCCGCCGTCAACTCCCGTGCTCCGCGCCGCCGTACGGTCGTCAAGGCCGCGGCCGCCTCCGCCGTACTCGCCGCCCCGCTCGCGGCCGCTTTGCCCGCCCGCGCCTCCACCGAAGCACCGGCCTTCCTCCACGGTGTCGCCTCCGGCGATCCACTGCCGGAAGGCATTCTGCTGTGGACCCGGGTGACGCCCACCTCCGAGGCGATACCCGGCTCCGGGATCGGCCCGGACACCGAGGTGAGCTGGATCGTCGCCCAGGACAAGGCGTTCACCACGATCGTCGCCAAGGGGTCCACCACCGCGACGGCCGCCTCCGACCACACCGTCAAGGCGGACATCCGCGGTCTGGAACCGGCCACCGACTACTGGTTCCGCTTCTCCGCCGGCGGCACCGACTCCCCCGTCGCCCGCACCCGCACCGCCCCGGCCGCCGACGCCTCCGTGGCCGGGCTGCGCTTCGGCGTGGTGTCCTGCGCCAACTGGGAGGCGGGCTACTTCTCGCCGTACCGCCACCTGGCCGCGCGCGGCGACCTGGACGCCTGGCTGCACCTGGGTGACTACATCTACGAGTACAAGTCCGGCGAGTACGCGGCGCGCGGCACGGTCGTACGGCCGCATGCCCCCGCGAACGAGATCCTCACCCTCGCCGACTACCGCACCCGGCACGGCCGTTACAAGACCGACCCCGACCTTCAGAAGCTGCACCACGCAGCTCCGGTCGTCGCGATCTGGGACGACCACGAGTTCGCCGACAACGCCTGGTCGGGCGGCGCGGTCAACCACACCGAGGGCGCCGAAGGCACCTGGTCGGCCCGCCAAGCCGCCGCCAAGCAGGCCTACTTCGAGTGGATGCCGGTCCGCCCGGCGATCGCGGGCACCACCTATCGCCGGCTCCGCTTCGGCAAGCTCGCCGACCTCTCCCTGCTCGACCTCAGGTCCTTCCGCTCGCAGCAGGCGTCCACGGCCAGCGGTTCGGTGGACGACCCGGACCGTACGATCACCGGCCGGGCCCAGCTCGACTGGCTGAAGACCGGGCTCAAGGCCTCGGACACCACCTGGCGGCTGGTCGGCAACTCGGTGATGATCTCGCCGTTCTCGGTCGGCTCGCTCCCCGCCGACCTGCTCAAGCCGCTCGCCAAGCTGCTCGGACTGCCGCAGGAGGGCATCGCCCTGAACACCGACCAGTGGGACGGCTACACCGACGACCGCCGCGAACTGCTCGCGCATCTGCGCTCCAACGCGATCCGCAACACCGTCTTCCTGACCGGCGACATCCACATGGCCTGGGCCAACGACGTGCCCGTCGACGCCGGTACATATCCGCTGTCGGCCTCCGCCGCCACGGAGTTCGTCGTCACATCGGTCACCTCCGACAACCTCGACGACATCGTCAAGGCCCCGGAGGGCACCGTCTCGGCCGTGGCCGCGCCGATCATCCGCACGGCCAACCGGCACGTCCACTGGGTCGACACCGACCGCCACGGCTACGGCGTCCTGGACATCACCGGCGACCGCGCGCAGATGGACTACTACGTGCTCTCCCACCGCACGGACCCGAACGCGACCGCTTCGTGGGTGCGCTCGTACCGCACGCGCAGCGGCACCCAGAAGGTGGAGCGGACGTACGACCCGGTGTGATGCCCGGTCGGCTACAGGCTGTCGAGGAAGCCGAGCGCCACCTTCCAGGTGGCCTCGGCCGCCTCGGCGTCGTAGTCGGGCAGGTCGGGGTCGGTGTAGAGATGGCCGGCGCCCGCGTACCGGTAGATCTCCACATCGGCACCCGTTCTCCGCATCTGGAGATACCAGGAGCTCAGCCAGTCGTCCGTCTCGAACTGGTCCGGCTCGGCGACATGCAGCTGGACCGGCAGCTCGTCCACCGACGCGCTCTGAGCGATGTCCGACGTGCCGTGCAGGAGCAGCAGCCCGCGGGCCTTCGCATCACCCAGGGCGAGGGTCTGCGCGATGGAGGCGCCGAGTGAGAACCCCGCGTACACCAGGCCTCGCTCCGAGTAGGGCGCGGCCGCCAGGACAGCTCGCCTGAGCAGCTCGTCCTTGCCGATCTCGTCGTTGAACGCCATGCCGTCCTCAACGGTCTCGAAGGTGCGCCCCTCGAAGAGGTCGGGGGTCCACACCTCGTGTCCCGCGGCACGCAGCCGGTCCGCCGCCGCGCGCACCGCGGGCCGCAACCCGTAGGTCGAGTGAAAGAGCATGATGTTCATGAGCCCCATGGTGCCAGCCGGGACTGACAGCGCCCGGCGGAGGCCGTACCCACTTCGGGCCCCGAGAACACATGTTCATGCCCGCGCGAAGCCGGTTACGGTCACAGGATGGAGAACGTACTGCGCCCGCTGGTCGTCGTAGGTGGCTCGGTCGTGCTCACGCTACTCGTAGGGTGGGCCGTGGACCGGGTGCTGCGACGAGCCGACGACCGCGACCACGACACTCCCCTGTGGGGGCTGCTCCGTCGCGGCCGGATCCCCTTCCACCTCGTGCTGTTCGCCGCCCTGCTCAGAGGCTCCTACGACGAGGCGAAGCTGCTGTTGGAGCACCGGGTCGGTATCGGCCGGACGCTGACCCTGATCCTCATCGGCTCCGCGGCGTGGCTGGTGATACGCATCGCGACGGCGATCGTCGAAGCCTCGTACACGCGCTACGCGGCCGCCCACCACAATCCGGCGCGGGTCCGCCGGGTGCGCACGCAGGTGACGCTGATCCAGCGGGTGGTCTCCGCGATCGTCGGCGTGATGGCGGTCGCCGCGATGCTGCTCACCTTCCCGGCGATGCGCGCGGCCGGTGCCTCGCTGCTGGCCTCGGCGGGCATCCTCGGCATCGTGGCCGGTGTGGCCGCCCAGTCCACGCTCGCGAACCTCTTCGCCGGGCTGCAGATCGCCTTCGGCGACATGGTGCGCCTCGGCGACACGGTCGTCGTGGACGGCGAGTGGGGCACGGTCGAGGAGATCACGCTGACGTTCCTGACGGTACGGACGTGGGACGAGCGCCGGATCACCATGCCGGTCTCGTACTTCACTTCGAAGTCCTTCGAGAACTGGTCGCGCGGCAGCGCCCAGATGACCGGCATCGTCTTCCTGCACGTCGACCACTCCGCGCCCGTGGAGGCGATGCGGGAGAAACTCCGCGACATCGTGCGCGAGTGCCCGGCCTGGGACGGCCGCGACTACGGCCTGGCCGTCACGGACTCGACGCCCAACACCATGCAGGTGCGCGCCCTGGTCACCGCGAAGGACGCGGACGACATCTGGACGGTGCGGGTGACGGTCCGTGAGCAGCTGATCCGCTGGCTGACCGAACAGCACCCCTACGCCCTGCCCCGCGTCAACACGGCGGATGCGGTGCTGGCACCGGGCCACGGCAACGGACGGGTGCCGCGTGCCGGTCACGGCGAGGGGGACGGCGCGGCGGTACGTCCCGATCGGCGCCGGGCCTACGAGCCGCCCCGGACGGGGCCGGGCCGGGGCTGAACCCGCTGAGCTGTGAGTGCGCCGGGTCGCCGTTCTCGCCGCAGTCGCCGACGGCGGGAACGGCGACCCGGGAGAGCCGGACTTGCCATCAGGGCGGAAGCGGGCGGTGCGCGGTTGCAGAGTCCCCCGCTCAGGCCCAGGGCTCCGTCATCGCAGGCTGCGCACATCCAGATGCCGCAGCACCCGGTCCACGATCTCCGGATCCGCCCCGGACTCGCTCCGCGCGGACAGCACCTCGTGACGGGCCGCGCTCAGCATCTCGCCCTGGATCCGCCGCATCCGTCTGATCCGCCGGGCCCGCTGCTCGTGCGCCTCGCGCCGCTCCTCGTCCCCCATGTCGGGACTGATCCGCACCCCGATGTCGTAGGCCCGCCGCAGCAACTGCTCGGACAACTCCTCCGGCAGTTCCTCGACCTCCTCGATCTCCCGGAGCCGGCGCTTCGCGGCCTTCGCGGCGCGGATCGCCAGTTTCTTCTCGAAGGCCTTCTCGCTGTCGGTGTCGGCCCGCACCCCGAGCCTTCTGACCAGCCACGGCAAGGTGAGCCCCTGGAGCACGAGCGTCGCCATGATCACCCCGAAGGCGATGAACACGATCTCGTCCCGGTCCGGGAACGGCGACCCGTCGTTCATCTTCAGCGGAATCGCCAGCGCCAGGGCCACCGAGGCGACCCCCCGCATCCCCGACCACCACATCACCACGGTCTCCCGCCACGACGTCGGGATCTCCTCGTCGTAGTCCCGCTTGGCGTGCAGCCGTTTCGTCAGCCAGGTCGCCGGCAGCAGCCACGCCAGCCGTACGAGTACGACGACGGCGACGATCGAGGCCGCCCACCCGAGCATCTGGCCCCACCGCCCGGACGCCGTCCTGATCGCGTTGTGCAGTTCGAGCCCGATGAGCCCGAACGCGACCCCGGTGACGAGGGTGTCCACCACGTCCCAGACGGTCGATCCGGCGAGCCGGGTCATCACGTCGTCGGCATCGGCGGCGTACTCCGCCAGGAACAGCGCGGTGGTGAGCACCGCCAGCACACCGGACCCGTGCAGCTCCTCGGCCAGCACGTACGAGACATACGGCACGAGCAGCGTGAGGCCGATCTGCAGCGTGGCGTCGCCGAGCAGTGACATCAGCTTGTTGGCGGCCCACCCCAGCGCCAGACCGACGGCGACCGCGACGACGGCCGACAGCACGAGGTCGAGCCCGGCCCGCCACGGCGAGAACGAGCCGCTCACCGCGGCGGCGATCGCGACGTGGTACATCACGATGGCCGTCACGTCGTTGAAGAGCCCCTCCCCCTCCAGGATCGACACCAGTCGGCGCGGCAGCCCGAGCCGGCCCGCGACGGCGGTCGCCGCGACCGGGTCGGGCGGCGCCACGAGCGCGCCGAGGGCCACGGCGGCGGCGATCGGCAGCCCGGGCACGATCGCGCTCGCGACGGCGGCCACGGCCAGGGTGGTGACGAACACCAGCGCCACGGCGAGCAGGAAGATGGGGCGTTTGTTGGCGGCGAACTGTCTCCACGACGTGCGCCGTACCGAGGCGTACAGCAGCGGCGGCAGCAGCGCGGGCAGGATCAGGTCCGGCGGGATGTCCACGTTCGGGACGAAGTCCAGCACGGCCAGCACGATCCCGAGGAGGGTCATCAGCACCGGCGCGGGCAGCCCCAGACGGTCCCCCACCGGGACGCTCACCACGGCCCCGAGCAGCAGTATGAACAGCAGGGCCAACTGATCCACGGTCAGCGCTCCGGCGGGTCTAGGCGATCAAGGACGACCAGACGTCAAGCGTGCCATGCCCCTACGACAAACCCGGCTTACAGGGCTTTGCGCATCGCCCGGTGCGGTATCCCGGCGTCCGGGAACTCCGTCCCGTACGCCACATATCCGAGCCGCTCGTAGAACCCCAGCGCGTGCGTCTGCGCGTGCAGGTCCACCGCCATCAGTCCACGCGCGCGTGCCGCGTCCTCGATGGCCTGTACGAGCGCGGCGCCGACGCCGAGCCCGCGCGCCTCGCGTGTCACGGCGAGCCGACCGAGCGAGCCGACCGAGAGGTCGCCGTCGGTCTTCGCGGCCGCCGCCTCGCCGTACAGCAGACGCCCGGTGCCGAGGGGCAGCCCATCCTCGCGCACGGCCAGCACATGCAGGGCGCCGGCGTCGTACACGTCGTACTCGATGTCCTCGGGGACGCCCTGTTCGCCGACGAAGACCTCCTTGCGCACCGCGAAGCACGCCTCACGGTCGGCCGCCTCTTCGGCGACCCGCACCGCGTACGCCACGCTCACGCGTAGCTCTCCTCACGCACCTTGTCGAGCGCCTTCTGCAGGTCCTCGGGATAGTCGCTCTCGAACTCCGCCCACTGCCCGTCCCCGGGGTGCTCGAAGCCGAGCCGCACCGCGTGCAGCCACTGCCGGGTGAGGCCGAGCCGCTTGGCGAGCGTCGGGTCCGCGCCGTACGTCAGGTCGCCGACGCACGGGTGGCGGTGGGCGGACATGTGGACGCGGATCTGGTGGGTGCGTCCGGTCTCCAGCTTGACGTCGAGCAGGGAGGCGGCACGGAACGCCTCGACCAGGTCGTAGTGCGTGACCGAGGGCTTGCCCTCGGCCGTGACCGCCCACTTGTAGTCGTGGTTCGGGTGCCGCCCGATGGGCGCGTCGATGGTGCCGCTGGTGGGATCCGGGTGGCCCTGGACGAGCGCGTGGTAGCGCTTGTCGACCGTGCGCTCCTTGAACTGGCGCTTCAGCGACGTGTACGCGTACTCCGACTTGGCTACCACCATCAGGCCTGAGGTGCCCACGTCGAGGCGGTGCACGATGCCCTGGCGCTCGGCGGCGCCCGAGGTGGAGATCCGGTACCCGGCGGCCGCGAGACCGCCGATCACGGTCGGACCGGACCAGCCGGGGCTGGGATGCGCGGCCACGCCGACCGGCTTGACGATCACGACCACGTCATCGTCGTCGTGCACGATCTCCATGCCCTCGACGGGTTCGGCCACGATCCGCACGGGCGCGGGGGCCTGCGGCATCTCGACCTCGAGCCAGGCGCCGCCGTGCACCCGCTCGGACTTGCCGACCACCGAGCCGTCGACCGTGACCTTCCCCGCCGCGGCGAGCTCGGCGGCCTTCGTGCGGGAGAAGCCGAACATGCGGGAGATGGCGGCGTCGACGCGCTCGCCCTCCAGGCCGTCGGGCACGGGCAGGTTACGGACCTCGGGAATGGTACTCACCCGTCGAGTATGCCGGACGGGTCGGACACCGCCGGACCACAGCCCGAACGCCAGTGCCCCCGAGCGGCCCCGAAGGTCAGTCCTTGTGGACGGTCCCGTCCGGGTCGAGACCGCGGAAGGACAGCAGCACGATCAGGATGCCGCCGCAGACGATCGCCGAGTCCGCCAGGTTGAAGACCGCGAAGTGCTTGGGCGCGATGAAGTCCACGACCGCGCCCTCGAAGATGCCGGGCGAGCGGAAGATCCGGTCGGTCAGGTTGCCGAGCGCACCGCCCAGCAGCAGGCCCAGAGCGATCGCCCAGGGCAGGCTGTAGAGCTTGCGCGCGAGCCGGGCGATCACCACGATCACGGCCGCGGCGATCACCGTGAAGATGACCGTGAAGGCCTCACCGAAGCCGAAGGCCGCGCCCGCGTTGCGGATCGCCTCGAACTTCAGCCAGTCCCCGAGGATCTTGATCGAGTCGTGGTGCTCCAGCTTCGCGACCACGAGCATCTTGCTGACGAGGTCGAGGGCGTAGGCCAGCGTGGCGACCGTGAAGAGCACGGCGATCCTGCGCCTGCCCTTGGGCCGCTCGTCCGTGGCCTGCGTCTCGTCCACGCCGGACGGCTCGGCCGGGGCCGATCCCTCGGAGCCGGACCGGTCGCCCGACACCGCGTTCCCGCCGGACTGCTCCGGCTCGGCCCCCGGCGCCCCTGGGATGTCCGGCGTACCGATGATGCGCTCCGCCTCTGCCACGTGAGTGAGTCCCTCGACCTAGGTTCCTGACTGAGGACGAGGGTACGGCACACCCCCTGGGGCCCATGTGCTCAGGAGCCCTCCCTCACAGTTCAGTAGCGGCGTTCCGTCTTCTGCTTGCACTCGACGCACAGGGTGGCGCGCGGGAAGGCCTGCATCCGCGCCTTGCCGATGGGGTTGCCGCAGTTCTCGCAGAGTCCGTAGGTGCCCGCGTCGAGCTTCTCCAGGGCAAGTTCGGTCTGCTCGAGCATCTCGCGCGCGTTGGCCGCGAGCGCCAACTCGTGCTCGCGGGTGATGTTCTTCGTGCCGGTGTCCGCCTGGTCGTCGCCCGCGCCGTCACCGGAGTCGCGCATCAGGCCCGCGAGCGCTTCCTCGGACGACGAGATCTCGGTGCCCAGCCGCAGCGCCTCCGACTGCAGCTCCTCGCGCGCCTCCGTGACCTCTTCCGGGGTCCAGGGGTCCTCACCGGGGCGCACCGCGAGCTCGCCGGGCTCCGCCGCGGCGAGCCGCGCCTTCGGGACCGCGGTGGGCTTCTGCGCCGCCGTGGCCGTGCGAGGGGTCTTCTTCGCAACCACTGTCGTGGCTCCCGTCGTCTTCGCGGCCTCGGCCGCGCCCTGGGCCGCGGAAGCGACCGCCGTGTTGGCCGTACTGGTGCTCTTCTTGGCCGTACTCGTGCTCTTCTTGGCCGCGCTCTTCGCACCGGTCCTCTTCGTGGTGCCGCCCTTCGCTCCGGCGCCCTTCGCCGATCCCGTCTCCTCCGGGACGGCCTCCGTCGCCGCGGCCGTCTTCGCTGCGGCCGACTGCGCGATGGCCTCCTTGGCCACCACCTTCTTGGCGGCTGTCTCCTTGGCGGCTGTTTTCTTGACAGCTGCCTCCTTGACGGCTGCCTTCTTGGACGCCGCTTTCTTGACGGCTGCCTTCGTAGCGGCCGTTTTCTTGGTGGCCGTCCCCGTAGCGGCCGTCTTCTTGACCTCCGCCTTCTTGACCTCCGCCTTCTTGACCGCCGCCTTCTTTGTGGCCGCCTTGGTGGCCTCCTTCTCAGGCGCCGCCTTCTTGATGGCCTCCTTCTCAGGCGCCGCCTTCGTGGTGGCCACCTTCTTGCCGGCCGTCGTGGAGGCCGTCTTCACCGGCTTGGCATCGCGCGTCGCCGGTGCCCCCTGTGCGCTCTTCTTCCCACCCACGTCCTTGGCCGCCGGACCCGTGGATCTGCTGGACGCCGACTGCTGTACGGCGGTCTTCTTCGCCACCATGGCCGCGGCCCCTTCACATATTGTGATTTTGCTCGCGAATCGTGCTGGGACGATAAATCGACTTCTGGCCCGCGGCAACGGGGCACGCTCACGATTCGCCCGCCCCGCGGTTCCCGCGCGACAAGCCTGCATGCGTTGTGCCCAGCTCCCCGCCAGGTAATCCGACCGGCCCCACGTCCCAGGATCCGGACGCCCGCGCCTCGCCATTCGGGTCATTCCGCAGGCCACCGGGGCGCCTCGGAAATCCGGTGGGCCGCTGTCCCCGCGGCGCCGTACACTGAGCGGAGCGAAAAGCGTGGATGGGGACGAGTAGCGGCGTAAGCGGCCAGGAGCGACCCGGGGACGGTGGAAGCCCGGGGGCGAGCGCGACGCGAAGATCACCCCGGAGCCGCCGGAAGAACGCCCCGCAGGGGCCAGTAGACCCGGCATCGCGACCCCAATGAGGGGGCTCACGGGTGTGCACCACGCACCGGAGAGCCAAGGAGGGTGGTACCGCGGGAGCGCGCCGCACACGGCGTCCGTAGCAAGACGGCTCTCGTCCCTCCGACGGAAGGCAGAAAGTCCGCCGGAGGAAGCTCGCCGATGAAACCGCCGCAGTACCGCCAGGTGCCCGCCCAGGTCGACCTGCCCGCCCTCGAGCACGCCGTGCTCGACTTCTGGCGCGAGCAGAAGATCTTCGCCAAGAGCCTCGAGCAGTCCGAGGGCCGCCCCGAGTGGGTGTTCTACGAGGGGCCGCCCACCGCGAACGGCATGCCGGGTGCCCACCACATCGAGGCGCGCGTCTTCAAGGACGTCTTCCCGCGCTTCCGCACCATGCGCGGCTACCACGTGGCCCGCAAGGCCGGCTGGGACTGCCACGGCCTCCCGGTGGAGCTGGCGGTCGAGAAGGAGCTCGGCTTCACCGGCAAGCAGGACATCGAGGCGTACGGCATCGCCGAGTTCAACGCCAAGTGCCGCGAGTCCGTGACCCGCCACACCGACGCCTTCACCGAGCTGACGACGCGCATGGGCTACTGGGTCGACCTGGACGACGCCTACCGCACCATGGACCCCGAGTACGTCGAGTCCGTCTGGTGGTCGCTCAAGGAGATCTTCAACAAGGGCCTGCTGGTCCAGGACTACCGCGTGGCCCCCTGGTGCCCGCGCGACGAGACCGGCCTGTCGGACCACGAGCTGGCGCAGGGCTACGAGACGATCGTCGACCCGTCCGTGTACGTCCGTTTCCCGCTCACCTCCGGTCCGCTGGCCGGCCAGGCCGCGCTCCTGGTGTGGACGACGACCCCCTGGACGCTGGTCTCCAACACCGCCGTCGCCGCGCACCCCGACGTCACGTACGTCGTCGCGACGAAGGGCCCATCCGGTGACGAGAAGCTCGTCGTCGCCGAGCCGCTCGTCGAGAAGGCGCTCGGCGAGGGCTGGGAGACCACCGGCGAGACCTTCACCGGCGCCGAAATGGAGCGCTGGACGTATCAACGTCCGTTCGAGCTCGTCGAGTTCCCCGCGGACGTGGAAACCCACTACGTGGTGAACGCCGAGTACGTCACGACCGAGGACGGTACGGGTCTGGTCCACCAGTCCCCCGCCTTCGGTGAGGACGACCTCAAGGTCTGCCGCGCGTACGGACTGCCCGTCGTCAACCCCGTCCGCCCCAACGGCACCTTCGAGGAGGACGTCCCCCTCGTGGGCGGTGTCTTCTTCAAGAAGGCGGACGAAAAGCTCACCGAGGACCTCCAGGACCGCGGGCTGCTCTTCAAGCACGTCCCGTACGAGCACAGCTACCCGCACTGCTGGCGCTGCCACACCGCGCTCCTCTACTACGCGCAGCCGTCCTGGTACATCCGCACCACGGCCGTCAAGGACCGCCTCCTCCAGGAGAACGAGAAGACCAACTGGTTCCCGGACTCGGTCAAGCACGGCCGCTTCGGCGACTGGCTGAACAACAACATCGACTGGGCGCTGTCCCGCAGCCGCTACTGGGGCACCCCGCTGCCGCTGTGGCGCTGTGAGGAGGACCACCTCACGGTCGTCGGCTCCCGCGCCGAGCTCTCCGAGCTCACCGGTACCGACCAGTCGAACCTGGACCCGCACCGCCCGTACATCGACGAGGTCACGTTCGCGTGCCCCCAGTGCCAGAGCACGGCCACGCGCGTCCCGGAGGTCATCGACGCCTGGTACGACTCGGGTTCGATGCCGTTCGCGCAGTGGGGCTACCCGCACAAGAACAAGGAGCTCTTCGAGAGCCGCTACCCGGCGCAGTTCATCTCGGAGGCCATCGACCAGACCCGCGGCTGGTTCTACACGCTGATGGCCGTCGGCACCCTGGTCTTCGACAAGTCGTCGTACGAGAACGTGGTCTGTCTGGGCCACATCCTCGCCGAGGACGGCCGCAAGATGTCCAAGCACCTGGGCAACACCCTGCAGCCGATCCCGCTGATGGATCAGCACGGCGCGGACGCGGTGCGCTGGTTCATGGCGGCGGGCGGCTCTCCGTGGGCTGCGCGCCGCGTGGGCCACGGCACGATCCAGGAGGTGGTGCGCAAGACCCTCCTCACCTACTGGAACACGGTCGCCTTCCAGGCGCTGTACGCCCGCACCTCCAACTGGGCGCCCAGTGGGGCCGATCCGGCCCCCTCGGACCGCCCGGTCCTCGACCGCTGGCTCCTGTCCGAGCTCCACGCGCTCACCGACCAGGTGACGCAGTCGCTGGAGGCGTACGACACCCAGCGCGCCGGAAAGCTCCTCTCCGCGTTCGTCGACGACCTGTCCAACTGGTACGTCCGCCGTTCGCGCCGCCGCTTCTGGCAGGGCGACAAGGCCGCGCTGCGTACGCTGCACGAGGTCGTGGAGACGGTCACGCGGCTGATGGCCCCGCTGACCCCGTTCCTCACCGAGCGGGTCTGGCAGGACCTGGTGGTGCCGGTGACGCCGGGCGCCCCCGAGTCCGTACACCTCTCCTCCTGGCCGGAGGCGGACCTGTCCGCCATCGACCCGGAGCTGTCGAAGCAGATGGTCCTCGTACGCCGTCTCGTGGAGCTCGGCCGCGCCACGCGCGCGGAGTCGGGCGTGAAGACGCGCCAGCCGCTGTCCCGCGCGCTGATCGCCGCGACCGGCTTCGCGTCCCTCGACCGCGAGCTGCACGCGCAGATCACCGAAGAGCTGAACGTCTCCTCCCTCGCCTCCCTCTCCGAGGTGGGCGGCTCGCTGGTCGACACAACGGCCAAGGCGAACTTCCGGGCGCTGGGCAAGCGCTTCGGCAAGGGGGTCCAGGCGGTCGCGAAGGCCGTCGCGGAGACCGATGCCGCCGCGCTCTCCCTCGCCCTGCGCGAGGGCACGGCGTCGGTGGAGGTCGACGGCGAGACGGTCACCCTGGCCCCCGATGAGGTCATCATCACGGAGACCCCGCGCGAGGGCTGGTCGGTCGCCTCGGACTCGGGCGCGACGGTGGCGCTGGACCTGGAGATCACGGAGGAACTGCGGCAGGCGGGCCTCGCCCGTGACGCGATCCGGCTGATCCAGGAAGCCCGCAAGAACAGCGGTCTCGATGTGGCCGACCGCATCGCGCTGCGCTGGACGTCCACGGACCCGGCAGTGATCGCCGCCCTCACCGAGCACTCCGCCCTCATCGCCGACGAGGTCCTCGCCACGGACTTCGCCCAGGGCGAGGCGGACGACACCTACGGCGCCCCGTTCACGGACGACTCCCTCTCCCTGACGTTCCGCCTCCGCAAGGCGTAACCCCGATAGGGGCGGTCGGGGTTTTTCGCCCCCTCCGCCCCTACCCAACGCGTACCTGGGCTCTGCCCCAGACCCCGCTCCTCACATGCCGCAGGGGCTTGACTCCGCGCAAAAGGGCGGGGCCCCCGGATTACCGGGGGCCCCGCCCTGAACGCTGCCGACGCCTAAGGCGTACCAGAGGCCGTCAGTTGTCGTCCTCGTCGATGAGGAACCCACGCATCGGCGAGGGAGCCTGCTGCATCGGCGACGGCCGCTGCGGCTGCACCGGCGCCATCGGCTGGGTCATCGCCGGCGACATCTGCTGCTGCCCGCCGTAGGAGGGGCCGGCCTGAGCCGGCCCCCCGCCCATGCCCTGGTTGCCCCCGTACGACGGCGCGCTCGCGCCGGCCGGGGCCATCGAGGGCGCGGACGGCGACGGCAGGGAGGCCGTGGCCGGTGTACGCGGCGGAGCGAGCGAGTCGTCCGCCTGCGTCTCCAGCTGACGCAGCTGCGACTCCAGGTAGGACTTCAGCCGCGTGCGGTACTCGCGCTCGAAGCCGCGCAGATCCTCGACCTTGCGCTCCAGCGTGGCGCGAGCGGACTCCAGGGAGCCCATCGCGACGCGGTGCTTCTCCTGCGCGTCCCGCTCCAGCGCGTCGGCCTTGGCACGGGCGTCGCGCTCCAGACCCTCGGCGCGGCTACGGGCCTCGCCGACGATCTTGTTGGCCTCGGAACGGGCCTCGGCGATCGCCTGGTCGGCGGTCTGCTGGGCCAGCGAGAGGACACGCGCGGCGCTGTCGCCACCGGGGCCCTGCTGCGGCATCTGCGGGCCGTGACCGCCCATGGGGCCACCCATGGGACCGCCCATCGGGCCACCCATCTGCTGCTGCATCTGCGGCTGCATCTGGCCCTGCATCTGCTGGCCGGGGCCCTGACCCATCGGACCCTGACCCATCGGACCCTGGCCCATCGGGCCGGGACCCTGCGGACCGCCCTGGCCGCTGGGCCCGGCGGGCAGCTGCGGCGCACCGCTCGGCAGCTGGGGCGGGCCTCCCATGGGGCCACCCATCTGCTGCTGCGGCGGGCCCGATATGCCGGCGGGCACGGGAGAGCCGGGACCGCGCATGCCCTGCGGCGGGCCCTGCTGCTGGTCCTGCTGCTCGGGCGGCTTGCGCATGCCCTGCTGCTGATTCTGCGCGGCCGCGCGCGTGGCCGCGGCCAGCTTGGCCCGCAGGTCCTCGTTCTCGCGGAGCAGGCGGGTCAGTTCGGCTTCGACCTCGTCGAGGAAGGCATCGACCTCGTCCTCGTCATAGCCTTCTCGGAGGCGGACGGTCGTGAACTGCTTGTTCCGCACGTCCTCGGGGGTCAACGGCATCTCTTCACCTCAACGTTGTCGTCGGCATTCGGCAAGACCGTATCGTTCACACCAACACCGACCTCACAATGGTGATCAGGATGTAGACGATGATCATCAGTACGAAGAAGGACAGGTCGAGCGCCACGCCCCCGAGACGCAGCGGCGGAATGAACCGCCGCAGAAGCTTGAGCGGTGGATCGGTGACAGTGTAGGTGGCCTCCAGAACGACCACCATCGCCTTGCCGGGTTGCCATGAGCGGGCGAACTGGAAGACGTAGTCCATGACCAACCGGAAGATGAGCACGATGAGGAAACACATCAGCGCGATGTAGAGAACCTGCCCGACCACGCTCATGATCTGTGTTTCCCTCTCCCCTGTTCCCGTGCTTCATTCCGGTCCTGCGTCTCAGCTCTGGTTGAAGAACCCGCCCTCTGCGATGCGGGCCTTGTCCTCCGCCGTGACATCGACGTTAGCAGGCGACAACAGGAACACCTTCTGCGTCACCCGCTCGATGCTGCCGTGGAGACCAAACACCAAACCGGCCGCAAAGTCGACAAGTCGCTTCGCATCTGTGTCATCCATCTCAGTCAGATTCATGATCACCGGGGTGCCCTCACGGAAGTGTTCCCCGATGGTACGGGCCTCGTTGTAGGTCCGGGGGTGCAGCGTGGTGATCCGGTAAGGCTCTCGTTCGGACACGACCTTGAGCATGATCACCGGTGCGTTCTTCTCAAGGGACTGACGTTCTTGTGTGATGGACGCCACGGGGGCGATTCGCGCCGGACGCCCGGAATCCGCGGCGAGCGAAGCGGAATGCGGCACGGGATCGCGCGGCGCCGGAGGATGCACCACTCGTACCGATTCGTCCCGTTGGGACTGATGTGCCTGATGTGACTGGTGCGGCGGCTCGTGCCGCCGACGGTCCCGCTCGGGCTCCGGATCAAGCTCGGGCTCGAAGTCGTCGTCGGGGTCGAATCCCCTGCCGTCGTACCCATCGTCCTCCACGAGGCCGAGGTAGACCGCCATCTTGCGCATCGCGCCGGCCATGCTCTGAGTCCTCCGCTCTGTGGTGGATCGGCTGACGAATTGCCAAGTGCCCGCGATCCACGAGGTCGTTATGCCCGCCTATGGCGGAAATGACCATATTTTCTGCTGTGGTCCGACTTCTTGGCGACGTTACCCGAGCCTGGGTCGGACTCCGAGTACCGCAGTACCGACGCGTACATGTGTCGCTCCGGCTGCGACGGCCTGTTCGAGGTCCGAGCTCATCCCTGCCGAGACCATGTTCGCAGCCGGATGGGCCCGGCGCAGGTCAGTCGACAAATCCATCAGCCGCTCGAACGCCGCCTGTTGGCGCCCCGCGTACTGTCCGGTGAGCGGCGCGACGGTCATCAGTCCGTCGAGCCGGAGTCCCGGTGCCGCGGCGACGAGGTCGCCCAACTCTTCGATTCCGCCGACCCCCACGCCTCCTCGCTCAGCCCGGCCACTCTCCTCGGCGTCCAGGGCGACCTGGAGGAGACACCCCACTTCGCGCTCGGCCCGCACCGCCTCCTTCGAGAGAGCGGTGACGAGCTTGGAGCGATCGACGGACTGCACGAAATCCGCGTAACCGACCACGGAGCGCACCTTGTTGGTCTGCAACTGACCGACAAAGTGCCACGAGAGGGGCAGATCCGCACAGTCCGCGGCCTTGGGTGCCGCGTCCTGGTCCCGGTTCTCGGCGACATGACGCACACCGAGTTCGGACAGGATCCGTACATCACTCGAGGGGTAGGTCTTGGTGACCACGATCAGGGTCACCTCTTCGCGCTTGCGTCCGGCAGCGATGCACGCCGCCGTGATGCGCTCTTCCACTTTCGCCAGATTTCCGGCGAGTTGAGCCTTACGGTCCGTCATGTCCCATCAGTCCAGCCAGACATAGCCCGCGAGCCGCCCGGTGGTGCGGTCTCTGCGGTACGAGAAGTGGTCCTCCGACTCGAGCGTGCACACCGGCGACTGCTCCCGGTCGTGCACCCCGAGCCGTTCAAGCTGCGCATGCACTCCGGCGGTCACATCGACCGCGGGCGTGCCCCAACTGGTCTCGGCGTACGCCGCCGGCTCGACGGCGGCGACATCGGCGCGCATCTCCCGCGGCACTTCGTAGCACCGGCCGCAGACCGCGGGTCCGGTGCGGGCGACGATCCGGGCCGGCTCGGCGCCGAGTTCCACCATGGCCCGTACGGCGGCGGGGACGACCCCGGCGATCATGCCGGGCCGCCCCGCGTGGGCGGCGGCCACGACTCCGGCGACCGGATCGGCCAGCAGGACCGGCGTGCAGTCGGCGGTGAGGACGGCGAGGGCGAGCCCCCGCCGCACCGTGACGATCGCGTCCACCTCGGCCACGGGACGATCCCCCCACGGCTCCTCGACCACGGCCACATCGGGCCCGTGCACCTGGTTCATCCAGACCACCCCGGCCGGGTCCAGTCCCAGCGACTTGGCGGCCAGTTCACGATTGGTCCGTACGGCGTCGGGGTCGTCGCCGACCGCTCCGCCGAGGTTGAGCTCCTCGTACGGAACGGCGCTCACCCCGCCCCACCGGTCGGTGAAGGCGAAGTGGGCGCCGCTCACTGTGCTCGTTCCTGAGCGCTGGCCTATCACTTCAGGAAGTCCGGCACATCCAGCTCCTCGGCCGCGCTGTCCGAGTAGGAGCGGGACGGCGGGACCGGCGGGGAGACCGGAAGCTCGTTCACCGGCTCCGGGGCGGGCTCCGGCGTCTCCTTCGGCGTGACGCTGCCGAGCGAGCCGAAGGACGGGCGGCTCTCGGAGGGGCGCGCCGGGGCGGGCTCCTCGCGCCTGGCCGAGGACGAGCCGAGGACGGTGTCCCGCTTGGCGGGGGGCTGGCCGCCGTCGAAGCCGGCGGCGATGACGGTGACCCGTACCTCGTCGCCGAGGGCGTCGTCGATGACCGCGCCGAAGATGATGTTGGCCTCGGGGTGCGCGGCCTCACTGACCAGCTGGGCGGCTTCGTTGATCTCGAACAGGCCGAGGTCGGAGCCGCCGGAGATGGACAGCAGGACGCCGCGGGCGCCGTCGATGGAGGCCTCGAGGAGCGGCGAGGAGATCGCCATCTCGGCCGCCGCCACCGCGCGGTCGTCGCCGCGGGCCGAGCCGATGCCCATGAGCGCCGAACCGGCCTCGGACATCACGGACTTGACGTCGGCGAAGTCGAGGTTGATCAGGCCGGGCGTGGTGATGAGGTCGGTGATGCCCTGAACACCGGAGAGCAGGACCTGGTCCGCCGACTTGAAGGCGTCGAGGACCGAGACCTGGCGGTCCGAGATGGACAGCAGCCGGTCGTTCGGGATGACGATGAGGGTGTCGACCTCTTCGCGGAGTTCCGCGATGCCGTCCTCGGCCTGGTTGGCGCGGCGCCGTCCCTCGAAGGTGAACGGGCGTGTGACCACGCCGATGGTGAGGGCGCCCAGCGAGCGGGCGATGTTGGCGACGACGGGCGCGCCGCCGGTGCCGGTACCGCCGCCTTCACCGGCCGTCACGAAGACCATGTCGGCCCCCTTGAGGACCTCCTCGATCTCCTCGCGGTGGTCCTCGGCGGCCTTGCGGCCGACGGCCGGGTTGGCTCCGGCGCCGAGTCCGCGGGTGAGTTCGCGGCCGACGTCGAGTTTGACGTCGGCGTCGCTCATCAACAGCGCCTGCGCGTCGGTGTTGATGGCGATGAACTCGACGCCCTTGAGACCGACCTCGATCATCCGGTTGATGGCATTGACACCACCGCCGCCGACACCGATGACTTTGATGACTGCGAGGTAGTTCTGCGGTGCTGCCACGTCGAAGGCCTCTCGCCTCGAGTTACGTGTCGTCGCCTCGCACGGTCGCGATCCGACGACTGATGCCGAATGGGACGGTCCGAACGCCGACCCGAACCCTAACGCTGAAGTTTAGGGTTACCAGTGTGTCTGTTCCTTGGACTCTTCCGAACAGGACACTAAGTCGACAAGTGGCGCACGTTCAACGAACACGCCGAACCTCCCGTTTTTCTTTTCACCCTATGTGATCAGGCGTAGCGCTGCCCAACCAGGGTGCTGGCCTGCGCGGATGTGCGTCAACTCCCCGATGACGCCGGGGCGGTGGGCACACTCACGTCGAAGTGCCGGGCCCCGGGAGCGGCTTTCATGAGAGCGGTGAGTGTCCTGGCCTTCGCGCGGCCCTTCTCACCACTGCCCCACTCGACGGTGCGGTCACCCTCCAACTCCAGCGAGATGGAGTCGTACGAACGGACCTTGAGGATACGGGTGTCACGGGCGACGGCGGCCGGAATGTCACCGGCGACCTGCACCGCCTCGCGCACCAGCCGGTCGACGGGGAAGCGGCGCGCCGCAGCCGACTGAGGCACGGTCAATTCCAGTGCCGGTACGCCCTTCGGTGCGTCAGAAACCCTGGCGAATCGCACGCCCTTGGCGTCCACTTCGACGAACTTTGAGCCCATTTCGACAATCAGGACCGGAGTGCGCTCGGTCACTTTCAGCCCGATTCGATGCGGCCAGGAACGGACGACATCAACCGAGTCAATTCGGGGCAATTTCCGGCGCAATCGCGCCTCAATCGCATCCGTGTCGACGGAAATCAACGGGGAACCGACCGGAACATCGGCTGCATCTCGCACCTGCTCAGCCGTCAGCACCCGCATCCCGGAAGCCGACACGCCCTCCACCCGCAACCACCGCGAACCGTAGAGAAGCCAGACCGAAGCGGCCCCGGCCAACACCACGGCGATCATAAGGATGATGAGCGTACGAGGCCTGGGCAGCCGCCCCAGTCGGGGCGGCCGGGGCGGGCCGGACTTCAGCTTCTGCCGTTCACCGCGCTCGGCGGTCGTCGGTCCGGCCACGCTCCCTGCCTTCCCTCATGCGAACCTAGCGGTGGCGTGAGGCGATCGCCTCGTACACCATGCCGACGAGCAGGTCGTCGGCGTCCCGGCGGCCGAACTCGCTGGCGGCGCGGGACATCTCGTACAGCCGGTGCGGGTCGGCGAGCACGGGCAGCACGTTCTGCTGCACCCACTGGGGCGTCAGTTCCGCGTCGTCGACAAGGAGCCCGCCGCCGGCCTTGACCACCGGCTGGGCGTTCAACCGCTGTTCGCCGTTGCCGATGGGCAGCGGGACATAGGCGGCGGGGAGCCCGACGGCGGAGAGTTCGGCGACGGTCATCGCGCCCGCGCGGCAGAGCATCATGTCGGCCGCGGCGTACGCGAGGTCCATCCGGTCCACGTACGGTACCGGGATGTACGGGGGCATTCCCGGCATCTGGTGCACCTGCGGCAGTTCGTTCTTCGGACCGACCGCGTGCAGGATCTGGATGCCCGCCTGCTGGAGGTACGGAGCCGCCTGCTGGACCACCTCGTTGAGGCGCCGAGCGCCCTGTGAACCGCCGGACACCAGCAGCGTCGGCAGGTTGGGGTCGAGCCCGAACGCGGCGCGCGCCTCGGGGCGTACGGCGGCCCGGTCGAGGGTGGCGATGGAGCGGCGCAGCGGGATGCCGATGTAGCGGGCGCCGCGCAGCTTGCTGTCCGGCGTGGAGACGGCGACCTGGGCGGCGTAGCGCGAACCGATCTTGTTGGCGAGCCCCGGCCGGGCGTTGGCCTCGTGGATGACGATCGGCACACCGAGACGCTTGGCCGCGAGATAGCCGGGCAGCGCCACATAGCCGCCGAAGCCGACGATCGCGTCCGCCTTGGTGCGCTCCATGATCTGCTCGGCCGCCTTGATCGTGCCGCGCAGCCGCCCGGGGACGGTGATCAGCTCGGGCGTGGGCTTGCGCGGCAGCGGGACGGCGGGGATCAGCGCGAGTTCGTAGCCGCGCTCGGGTACGAGTCGGGTCTCAAGTCCGCGTTCCGTGCCCAGGGCCGTGATTCCCACGGTCGGGTCCTGCCTGCGCAGGGCGTCCGCGAGGGCGAGCGCGGGCTCGATGTGGCCGGCGGTCCCCCCGCCGGCGAGTACGACATGCACCGAAATTCACCGCTCTCCGGACGAACGCGCCGCGGCGCGCCGTCGCATCGTGTTCCATCTCCGAGGCCCCGCGGCCCCCGCGGAGCCTCTCACCGCAGCCCGCTTTCTGCCAAAGCGAGGTTGCCGCATCGCAAGCGCCGCCCGCGCGGCGGGGTCGTCGCGCGCGAAGGCGATCAGCAGTCCGATGGCGAACATGGTCGGCAGCAGCGCGGACCCCCCGTAGGAGAACAGCGGGAGCGGGACCCCGGCGATCGGCAGCAGACCGAGCACCGCACCGATGTTGATCACGGCCTGGGCCGTGATCCAGGTGGTCACGCCTCCCGCGGCATACCTCACGAAGGGGTCCTCCGTGCGTCCGGCCACGCGGATACCCGCATAGCCTAGAGCCGCGAAGAGGGCGAGTACCGACAGCGTCCCCGCGAGGCCCAGTTCCTCCCCGGTGATGGCGAAGATGAAGTCGGTGTGCGCTTCGGGCAGTTGGCCCCATTTTTCCACACTGGCGCCAAGACCGGAACCGAAGAGTCCACCGGAGGCGAGGGCATAGATCCCGTGCACGGCCTGCCAGCAGTGATCGCCGGGCCCCGGGTCGCTGGCGCCGATACAGGCGAGCCTGGCCATGCGGTTCGGGCTGGTCTTGATCAGGATGACACCGATCGTCGCCGCCACCGACAGCACGCCCGCGAACAGCCGTGTGGGCGCTCCGGCCAGCCACAGCAGCCCGAAGAGGATGGCTGTGAGAATGATCGCCGTGCCCATGTCGCCGCCGAGCATGATCAGCCCGAGCAGCATGAAGGCCACCGGCACGAGCGGCACGAGCATGTGCTTCCACTGCGCCAGCATCGCCTTGTCCTGCTTGCGGGCGAGCAGGTCGGCGCCCCACAGCACGAGCGCGAGCTTGCCGAACTCACTGGGCTGGATCTGGAAGGAGCCGCCGAGCGAGATCCAGTTCTGGTTGCCGTTGACCGCCATCCCTATCCCCGGCACCTGCACCAGGGCCATCAGGAAGACGGCGCCCGCCAGGATCGGGTACGCCAGCGCCCGGTGCAGCTTCACCGGCATCCGTGAGGCGACCAGCATCAGCACACCGCCGATCGCGGCCGCCAGGAACTGCTTGCGGAAGAAGTAGGAGCCCGGCAGCGACAGCTGGAGCGCCGTGATCTGCGAGGCCGAGTAGACCATCACCAGACCGAGCACGGTGATCAGCAGACTGCCGCCCAGGATCAGGTAGTACGCGGTCAGCGGCCGGTCCCAGGCCTTGCGGACGCGGGTGGCGAAGCGGCGTACGGGGTTGTCGCGCGACGCCCGGGGGACGGCGGGCCGTCCGGTGGCGCGCTGCACGGGAGGTCGGCCGGTACGGCTACTGGGCATCGGCGTCTCCGGGCCTGGGCGATGTCACGCGTCCGTCCCTCCCAGGGTCGCCCGGCAAGGCGGCCGGGTCAGGCGCCGAGTTCGCGAACCGCCTCCGCGAACGCGTCACCGCGCTTGTTGTAGTTGGCGAACATGTCCATGGACGCACACGCCGGGGCGAGCAGCACCGTGTCCCCGGGCCGGGCGAGCCGCTTGGCCTCCTGGACAGCCGCGAGCATCGCCCCAGTGTCGGTCCGCTCGAGGTCGACGACCGGTACTTCCGGGGCGTGTCGCGCGAGGGCTTCACGGATCAGCGCACGATCCGCACCGATGAGCACGGCACCCCGAAGCCGCTTTGCCGACTTGGCGACCAGTTCGTCGAAGGTCGCCCCCTTGGCGAGCCCGCCCGCGATCCACACGATCGACTCGTAGGCAGCCAAAGAGGCTTCCGCCGCATGCGTGTTGGTGGCCTTGGAGTCGTCGACGTACGCGACGCCGTCCACATCGGCGACGTGCGCGATGCGGTGGGCGTCGGGACGGAAGGCGCGCAGCCCGTCGCGTACGGCCTGGGCGGGCACACCGAAGGCGCGCGCGAGGGCCGCCGCCGCCAGGGCGTTGGCGATGTTGTGCGGGGCCGGCGGACGGACGTCCGAGACCTCCGCCAGCTCCTGCGCGTTCTTCTGCCGGTTCTCCACGAAGGCGCGGTCGACCAGGATGCCTTCGACCACGCCGAGTTGGGACGGCCCGGGCGTACCGAGCGTGAAGCCGACCGCCCGGCAGCCCTCCTCGACGTCCGCCTCGCGCACCAGGTCCTCGGTGGCCTTGTCGGCCACGTTGTAGACGCAGGCGACCCGATTGCCTTGGTAGATACGGCCCTTGTCGGCGGCGTACGCCTCCATGGAGCCGTGCCAGTCGAGGTGGTCGGGCGCGAGGTTCAGTACGGCGGCCGAGTGCGCGCGCAGCGAGGGCGCCCAGTGCAGCTGGTAGCTGGACAGCTCCACCGCCAGGACGTCGTACGTCTCCTCGCCGAGGACCGCGTCGAGCAGCGAGACGCCGATGTTGCCGACCGCTGCCGTGCGCAGTCCCGCCGCCTTCAGGATGGCGGCGAGCATCTGGACGGTGGTGGTCTTGCCGTTGGTGCCGGTGACCGCGAGCCAGGGGGCCGCGTCGGGGCCCCTCAGCCGCCAGGCGAGTTCGACGTCGCCCCAGACCGGGACGCCCGCCGCGGCGGCCGCGGCGAACAGCGGCTTGTCCGGCTTCCAGCCGGGCGCGGTGACGATGAGCTCGGTGCCCTCGGGCAGGGTCGCGCCGTCACCGAGGCGCACGGTGACACCGAGCGCCTCCAGCTCCGCGGCCTGGGCCCGGGAGCGCTCGTCATCGCCGTCGTTGACGACCGTGACGACCGCGCCGAGGCCGTGCAGCACCTTGGCCGCCGGGATACCGGAGACGCCGAGGCCGGCGACGGTGACGTGCTTGCCCTGCCAGTTGGTCACTTCTTGGCTGCCCATCCTGCGTAGAAGAGGCCGAGTCCGACGATCACGCACATGCCCTGGATGATCCAGAAGCGGACCACCACAAGGACTTCGGACCACCCCTTGAGTTCGAAGTGGTGCTGGAGCGGGGCCATGCGGAAGACGCGCCGGCCGGTCAGGCGGAAGGAGCCGACCTGGATGACGACCGACATGGTGATCAGGACGAAGAGGCCGCCGAGCAGCGCGATCAGGAACTCAGTGCGGGAGCAGATCGCGAGACCCGCGAGCGCGCCGCCGAGCGCCAGCGAACCGGTGTCGCCCATGAAGATCTTGGCGGGCGAGGTGTTCCACCACAGGAAGCCGAAGCAGGCGCCCATGAGCGCGGAGGCGACGACCGCGAGGTCGAGTGGATCGCGTACCTCATAGCAGGCGGCCGGGTTGGTCAAGGTCGCCGCGTTGGCGCAGGACTCCTGGAACTGCCAGACGCCGATGAACGTGTACGCGCCGAAGACCATCACGGAGGCACCGGTGGCGAGTCCGTCCAGACCGTCCGTCAGGTTCACACCGTTCGACATGGCGAGGATCATGAACAGAGCCCAGACCACGAAGAGCACCGGGCCGATGGACCAGCCGAAGTCCTGGACGAAGGAGAGCTTCGTGGAGGCCGGGGTGTTGCCACGGTTGTCCGCGAACTGAAGCGCGAGGACCGCGAAGGAGGTACCGACGATCAGCTGGCCGGCCATCTTGGCCTTGGCCCGCAGACCGAGCGACCGCCGCTTGACGATCTTGATGTAGTCGTCGAGGAAGCCGACCAGGCCCATGCCGGCCATCAGTCCGAGCACCAGCAGACCCGAGAAGGTCGGCGGCTTGCCCGTGATCACCTTGGACAGGAAGTACGCGATGATCGTCGCCAGGATGAAGGCGATACCACCCATGGTCGGCGTACCGCGCTTGCTGTGATGCTCCTTCGGGCCGTCGTCGCGGATGTACTGCCCGTAGCCCTTACGGGCCAGCAGCTTGATCAGCAGCGGGGTGCCGATCAGGGTCAGGAAGAGGCCAATGACTCCTGCGAACAGGATCTGGTTCATCATCGGGCGGAAACCTCACCCTCAACGCCGCCGTCGAGCAACGCCTGGGCCACCCGTTCGAGCCCGACCGACCTGGACGCCTTCACGAGTACGACGTCTCCCGGGCGCAGTTCACTGCGCAACAGGTCGACAGCCGCCTGTGCGTCGGACACGTGCACCGACTCCTCACCCCACGAACCCTCGTTATATGCGCCCAGTTGCAGCCAGGACGCTTCCCTGCCCCCGACCGCGACGAGCTTGCTGACGTTGAGCCGGACGGCGAGCCGTCCGACCGCGTCGTGCTCGGCGAGCGCCTCGTCCCCGAGCTCGGCCATCTGACCGAGCACCGCCCAGGTCCGCCGCCCCTTGCCCATCGCCGCGAGCGCGCGCAGGGCGGCTCGCATGGACTCGGGGTTCGCGTTGTAGGCGTCGTTGACGACCGTCACGCCGTCCGGGCGCTCGGTGACCTCCATCCGCCAGCGGGAGAGGGAGCCCGCCTCGGAGAGCGCGCGGGCGATCTCGTCTGCGGACATGCCCAGCTCATGGGCGACGGCGGCCGCGGCGAGCGCGTTCGACACGTGGTGCTCACCGTACAGGCGCATGGTCACATCGCTGCACCCGGAGGGTGTGCGAAGGCTGAAGGAAGGCTGTCCACTCTCCGTGAGACGGACGTTCTCGGCGCGTACGTCCGCTTCGTCGGACTCTCCGAAGAGGATCACGCGTGCCTTCGTGCGGGACGCCATGGCGCGTACGAGGGGATCGTCGGCGTTGAGGACCGCGGCGCCGCCTGCTTCGGAGGGCGGAAGGCTCTCGACGAGCTCGCCCTTTGCTTGCGCGATCTGTTCGCGGCCGCCGAACTCGCCGATGTGGGCGGTGCCGACGTTGAGGACGAGGCCGATCCTCGGCGGGGTGAGCTCGGTGAGGTACCGGATGTGGCCGAGGCCGCGGGCGCCCATCTCCAGCACGAGGAACTGTGTCTCCTCGGTGGCGCTGAGCGCGGTGAGCGGCAGCCCGATCTCGTTGTTCAGCGAGCCCGGTGTGAAGACGGTCGGCGCCTTGGTGCGCAGCACCTGTGCGATCAGGTCCTTGGTGCTGGTCTTGCCCGCGGAGCCGGTGAGGGCCACGAGGGTCGCGCCGAGCCGCTCGACGACATGGCGCGCGAGGGCGCCCAGCGCCGTCTGCACGTCGTCGACGACGATCGCGGGCACGCCGACGGGGCGGGACGCCAGTACGGCGACCGCGCCCGCCCCGATCACCGCCTCGGCGAAGTCGTGGCCGTCCACACGCTCGCCCGCGAAGGCGACGAAGAGGCTGCCGGACCTCACCTCACGGGAGTCTCGGACGACCGGTCCGGTGACCTGCACCGCCGGATCCGGTATGTCGTACGTCTGCCCGCCGACGACTGCTGCGATCTCGGCGAGAGAGAGGGCGATCACAAGTTCATCCCTGGGTCTGCTGGATAGCTTCGCGAAGCACCTGGCGGTCGTCGAAGGGACGCACCACCCCGGCGATGTCCTGGCCCTGTTCATGGCCCTTGCCCGCGACCAGCACCGTGTCGCCCGGCTGCGCGCGGGCGACGGCGGCGGCGATGGCGGCGGCCCGTTCCTCGAAGACCTGGACCTCTCCGCGCTCGTGCGCGGGCACCTCGGCGGCGCCCGCGAGCATCGTGGCGAGGATGGCGAGGGGGTCCTCGGAGCGGGGGTTGTCGGAGGTCAGTACGGCGGTGTCGGCGAGCCGGGCCGCGGCCGCGCCCATCGGCATCCGCTTGTTCTTGTCGCGGTCGCCGCCACAGCCGAGCACCACGTGCAGCCGGCCGGACGTCACCTTGCGCAGGGCGCGCAGGACCGACTCGACGGCGTCCGTCTTGTGCGCGTAGTCGACGACGGCCAGGTAGGGCTGGCCCGCGTCGACGCGCTCCAGCCGGCCCGGGACGCCCGGCACGGCGGCGATGCCGTCGGCGGCGGCCTGCGGGTCGAGGCCGGCCTCGGCGAGGGCGACGACGGCGGCGAGGGTGTTCGCCACGTTGAAGGGGCCCGCGAGCGGCGAGCGGGCGGTGATCCGCTCGCCCTTGGGGCCGACCGCGGTGAACGTCGAGTCCATGGGCCCGACTTCGACGTCCTCGGCGCGCCAGTCGGCGTCGGGGTGGCCCTCGGCGGAGAAGGTGACGACCGGGACGGTGGCTTCCTTGGTGAGCCTGCGCCCGTACTCGTCGTCGTGGTTGACGACGCCGAGTTTGCTGCGGCGCGGTGTGAACAGCTGCGCCTTGGCCCGGAAGTAGTCCTCCATGTCGGAGTGGAACTCCATGTGTTCCGGGCTGAGATTGTTGAAGACGGCGATGTCGAAGACGCAGCCGTCGACGCGGCCGAGAACCAGCGCGTGGCTGGAGACCTCCATCGCGACGGCCTCGACGCCACGCTCGCGCATCACCGCGAACAGGGCCTGCAGGTCGGTGGCTTCGGGGGTCGTACGTTCCGATTTGATGCGCTCGTCACCGATGCGCGTCTCGACCGTGCCGATCAGCCCGGTGGAGCGGACCGTCTTCAGGCCGCCCTCGACGAGGTAGGCCGTCGTGGTCTTGCCGGAGGTGCCGGTGATGCCGATCTGGAGCAGGTCGCGCCCCGGGTGGCCGTAGATCGTGGCCGCCAGCTCGCCCATCGACCCTCGCGGGTCCTCGACGACGAGCACCGGCAGACCGGTGGCCACGGCGCGCTCGGCGCCGGTCGGGTCGGTAAGGACGGCGACGGCACCAAGACTCGCGGCCTGGGTCACGAAGTCGGCGCCGTGCAGGCGGGCGCCGGGCAGCGCGGCGTACAGGTCGCCGGGGCGCACGGCCCGCGAGTCATGGGTGATGCCCGTGACCTCCGCGGTCGACGCCGGGGCGGTGGCACCCAGCTGATCGGCGAGTTCCGCGAGGGGTGTGGCGGAGACGTGAACCGGTCGAGGCGGCCCCGGATATGTCACAGGAACGCCCTTCTGGGTGGTTTGGGACTGATCAGCGTGTGGCACGGCGGTGAGCGTACCGGGCGCACCCCCGATGGAGCGAAGCGAGGGCCGCGGCGGCGGTTGGTTCCCGGAATCCGGGGTGATCGTTGTCACGAGCTGTTCCTGGTCCGTTGTGCGGAGGAGCTGATCAGGGCGTGCGGTCGGGGGGAATCACGGCGTGAACGTGACCGGCAGTCTGGCGGACTGGGCTCCGGTGGGCGGTACCTGGAGGGTCTTCAGGGCGAACTCCATGACCTGCTTGTAGATGGGTCCGCAGATCTGACCGCCGAAGTAGCCGCCCTTGGTGGCGTTCTGGATCGCGCAGTAGACGGTGATCCGCGGGTTGTCCGCGGGGGCGAATCCGGCGAACGACGAGGTGTAGCCGTGGTACTTGCCGGTGGCCGGATCCACGCGGTTGGCCGTACCCGTCTTGCCCGCGACCCGGTAGCCGGGGATGCGCGCCTTGGCGCCGGTGCCCTGCTCGTCGTCCACGACGGACTCCAGCATCTGGGCGAGGGTCTTGGCCGTCTTCTCGCTCACGACCCTTGTCTTCTTGGGCTGGGCGGCGGGGGTGAAGCGGCCGTCCGGGCCCTTCGTGCCGCGCACCAGCGTCGGCTCGACGCGCACGCCGCCGTTGGCGATCGTCGAGTAGACGGAGGCCGCCTGCATCGCGTTGATCGACATGCCCTGGCCGAAAGGAATCGTGTACTGCTGCGAGGTCGACCACTTGGCCGCGGGCGCGAGGATGCCCTTCGTCTCGCCGGGGAAGTCGAGCCCGGTGTAGCTGCCGATGCCGAACTTGCGCAGATACGAGTAGAGGACCTGGTTGGCCTGCTGCTGCGTCTTGCCGAGCTGGCCGGCCGCCAGGATGGTGCCGATGTTGCTGGACTTGGCGAGCACGCCGTTGAGCGTCAGGTCCCAGGTCGCGTGGTCGATGTCGTCCTGGAAGAGCCGGTCACCGCGGTGCAGCCGGTTGGGCACGATCACATGCGTTTCCGGCGTGGCCACGTTCTCCTCCAGCACGGCGGCCATCGACATGACCTTGGCGGTGGAGCCGGGCTCGTAGGCGTCCTGGAGGGCCGCGTTGCCCAGGGCCGTCGAGTCGGCCTGGGAGAGGTCGTTCGGGTCGAAGCCCGGCGAGTTGGCCATGGCGAGGATCTCGCCGGTCCGGGCGTCCTGCACTATCACGTACCCGCGGTCCGCCTCGGACTTCTTCACCTGCTCGGTGATGGCGTTCTGCGCCGCCCACTGGATGTCGCGGTCGATGGTCAGCTCGACGTCGGAGCCGGCCACGGCGGGCGTTTCGGTGGAACCCACGGTCGGCACCTGACGGCCGCCGGACTGGGCGTAGCGGATCTTGCCGTCCTTGCCGGCGAGTTCCTTGTTCAGCTGCTGCTCGACACCTCCGCCGCCCTTGCCGGAGGAGTTGACCCAGCCCAGTATCCCGGCGGCGAGATCACCGTTCGGATACACGCGCTTGCTGGCGGGGACCGCGAGGACGCCCGCTAGAACGTTGATCGTGCTCTTGTCGGTCTCCGCCTTGGCCCCGAGCGTGGTCTTCAGGTCCTTGATCTGTTTCCAGACCTGGGGGGTCTGGCGGTGCGCGAGCAAGGTGTAGCGGGTGTTCTTCGTCCGCAGCTTGCCGGCGACGCTGTCCACGCTCTGGCCGAGGATCGGGGCGAGCAGCGCCGCGGCCTGCTCGGGCGCGTCCGTCACCTTCGTCGCCTGCCGCGTGAACATCGTCGGATCGGCCGTGATGTCGTACGCGTCCACGCTCGTCGCCAGCTCGACGCCATTGCGGTCGGTGATCCCGCCGCGCTCGGCGGCCAGCGTGCGCCCGACGTACCGGTTCTGCTCGGCCTTCGCGGCGTACGCGCTCGCGTCCACGGCCTGCACCTGGAGCAGTCGCACGACGAAAGCGATCATCACCAGGGTCAGCGCCAGGCTGACCATGCGCAGACGGGGGCGGGGGCTGCCGAGCCGGATGGCGCTCGGGCCCTGCGGGCGGGGTGCGCCGGGGCGGCGTGCGGGGCGCGCGCCGGGGCCCGGGCGTCGCTGCCCGCTGGGGCGTACGGGCCTGGAGGGGCCGGGCACGCGGCGGCGCGGCGGTTCCCTGTCGGACACTTCCGTCACCTGCCGGGGGTTGTGGAGAGCTGTGCGGACGGGGCGGGCGGGGCGACGGCGCTGGTGGCCCCCGCCGGGTTCGGGATCACGGTCGGCGTCGGGATCATGGTGGGCGTCGGGGTCATGGTCGGTGTCGGGACCATGGGCGTCGGGTTCGCGGTCGGCGCGGAGGCGAGCGCCTCGGGCGCGAGGACCATCGGGGCCTGTGCGGAGGACTGCTGGGCGGGGGCTCCGGGGACGCCCTTGACGGTGCCGTCGGGGTTGAGGAAGGCGGGGTCGCCGCCCGGGACCATGCCCAGTTCGCGGGCGCGGCGCTGGAGGGCGTCGGGGGCGGAGTAGGCGTCCACATCCCGCTGGAGGGCCTGTTCCTCGTCGGTGAGGCTCTTGGTGTCCTTCTGCAGGTCGTCCAGGCGGAACGACCCTTCACTGAGCGCGGAGTTCAGCACCAGGAGCCCGATGAGTCCGCCGCCGAGCAGGAGGACGACCAGCAGGACGAAGGGGGCTCGGGCGGCCTGGCTGGCACCGGCCGGGAGCAGCCGCGCGAGCCGGGCGGCACGTCCCCTCAGTTCGGGTTTCCTACGCACGCGCCCTCCCTGCGGGTTTGACTTCCCGGCTGACGAGCTCCGGGGGTTTGATCTCCCGACTGACCAGGGCCGCGAGTTCGCTCCCCCGACTGACCGGCGCCGCGAGTTCGCTCCCCCGGCTGATCAGGGCCGCGGGTTCGCTCCCCCGACCGAGCAGCGCGGGGGATTGGTTCTTCCGATCGACGGGCGCCCGGGGGTTTGCTTTCCTGTTCACGGCGGTCGTGGTGAGTTTGGCTTCCCACCTCACCGCTACCCCGCGGGTTTGTTTTCCCCACTGACCGCCGCTCGGAGAGTTTGGACCCCCAACCCGGTGCGGACTCACGTGCCCTCCCCCTGCCCGCGCCTCACTCGGCGTCCTCGCGGATGCGTTGCGCCCCCCGCAGCCGGGCGGGAGCCGCTCGCCGGTTCTCGGCGACCTCTTCCTCGGTGGGAAGTTCGGCACCGCGGGTGAGCAGCTTGAGCCGGGGCTGGTAACGCTCGGGGACGACCGGCAGGCCGGGCGGCGCGGTCGTGGCGGCGCCGGCCGCGAACACCTGCTTTACCAGCCGGTCCTCCAGCGAGTGGTACGACAGCACGGCGATGCGACCGCCGACGGCGAGCGCCTTCACGGCCGCCGGAATCGCCCTCTCCAGGACGCTCAATTCGCCGTTCACCTCAATGCGCAGTGCCTGGAACGTGCGCTTGGCGGGGTTGCCGCCGGTGCGCTTGGCGGCCTGGGGCAGCGAGTCACGGATCAGCTCGACGAGCCGCGCGCTGTTGCTGAAGGGCTCCTTGTCGCGTTCGCGGACGATCGCGGAGACGATCCGCTTGGCCTGCTTCTCCTCGCCGTACGCCCGCAGGATGCGCACCAGTTCACCCGGCGGGTAGGTGTTGAGCACCTCGGCCGCGCTGATACCGGTGGTCTGGTCCATGCGCATGTCGAGCGGGGCGTCCTGCGCGTACGCGAACCCGCGGTCCGCCTCGTCGAGCTGCATGGAGGAGACGCCGAGGTCGAACAGCACGCCCTGGACGCGCGGGATGCCGAGGCGGTCGAGCACGTCGGGGAGTTCGTCGTAGACGGCGTGCACCAGGGTGGCCCGGTCACCGAAGGGGGCGAGTCGCTCTCCGGACAGCCGCAGCGCCTCCTTGTCGCGGTCCAGGGCGACGAGATGAGCCTCGGGAAACTGGCTGAGCAGCGCCTCGCTGTGGCCGCCGAGTCCCAGAGTGCAGTCGACGACGACGGCTCCCGGCTCGGTGAGGGCCGGGGCCAACATGTCCAGGCACCGCTGGAGCATCACCGGGACGTGTCGACTATGACTCAAGGGGCCCTCTCAGGTCCGGCGCGGCCGTACGCACCGCCGGGTCCCCGCCCGCTCGAGAAGGGGAGGCCTGCTGGCGCCGGGTGAGTGGCGTCAGCCGACCGGGAGCGGGAGGAGGCCGAGCCGTACGTACGCGCCGCGCACGCGGGGAGACGCCGGAAAATCTCCGGGTCCCCAGGGGATAACAGTCCAGCAGGGAGAGCCTCGCCTCCCGCTTCGCGTCACTTTAGTCCACCGTGTCTCGCGGTCAATCAACTGGCATGCGCGTCGTCGCCGCCGCTCCCGCCGAAGCCCCAAATCCGCATGAACCATCCTTATGGGTGCCCCGCCACCGCCCGTGTGGGTTACCTCACAACAAGCCACGATGACGTTCTTTGTCCCCTCTCACAGCAGGACTCCTGCATACGTGACCAGTACCGTCATAGGTATGACGACTTCTGCATCCGTTCCCACCGAACCCGAAGACGCCATATCGACCGACGGCACCGTGACGGACCGTCTCGTCGACGCGAACCAGCAGTACGCCGCCGCATTCACGGACCCGGGGATGGACGCCCGTCCCGTGCTGCACGTCGCGGTGGTCGCGTGCATGGACGCGAGGCTCGACCTGCACGCCGCGCTCGGCCTGGAGCTCGGCGACTGCCACACCATCCGCAACGCGGGCGGCGTGGTCACCGACGACGTGATCCGCTCCCTCACCATCAGCCAGCGGGCGCTCGGCACCCGCAGCGTGGTCCTCATCCACCACACCGGCTGCGGCCTGGAGTCCCTCACCGAGGACTTCCGGCACGAGCTGGAGATGGAGGTCGGCCAGCGCCCCGCGTGGGCGGTCGAGGCCTTCAGGGACGTCGAACAGGACGTACGGCAGTCGATGCAGCGTGTGCGCACCTCTCCGTTCCTGCTGCACACCGGCGACGTACGCGGCTTCGTCTTCGACGTCACGAGCGGTCTGCTGCGCGAGATCGACCCCGCCTGACCGGCACTGCCACGACCCCCGCTCGCCGACAGTCAGCACCTCGTGGGACTCTCTCTTCACGAAAACACCCCGCCTCTCCGGCGCCTATAGGACCGCAAGACCTGACATATCGCGGCCAGTTATCCACAGGCGAGTGACACGAACCGGTAACGGCAACAAGAATGCGGGTGTGGCGTCACGCGGAACTTCTCCCGCGTGGTGTCCGTGTTTCGGGGTGGGCCGGTCCGCACAGGGCGTCGGCCCGAGAAAGGGCCGAGGAGGGCCGGGTGACGACCTATGACGATCGAGCGAGCCTTACGGATCTGACCGCCACTGTGGAGCGTGTCCGCAGTTCGGTGGAAGGAGTGATCGAAGGCAAGCCTGAGGTCGTACGGCTTTCGCTGACGGTGCTGCTCGCCGAGGGACATCTACTGATCGAGGATGTCCCGGGCGTTGGCAAGACCATGCTGGCCAAGGCACTGGCCAAGTCCATCGACTGCTCGGTGCGGCGTATCCAGTTCACGCCCGACCTGCTGCCCTCGGACATCACAGGTGTGTCCATCTGGGACCAGCAGCGCCGGGACTTCGAGTTCAAGCCGGGCGCGATCTTCGCCCAGATCGTGATCGGCGACGAGATCAACCGCGCCTCGCCCAAGACGCAGTCCGCACTCCTGGAGTCGATGGAGGAGCGCCAGGTCACCATCGACGGACAGACCTACGAACTGCCCAGTCCCTTCATGGTGGTGGCCACGCAGAACCCGGTCGAGATGGAGGGCACCTACCCGCTGCCCGAGGCCCAGCGCGACCGCTTCATGGCCCGCGTCTCCATCGGCTATCCCAGTGCGGACGCCGAACTGCAGATGCTGGACATCCACGGCGGGGTGAACCCGCTGGACGATCTCCAGCCGGTCGCCCACGCGCACGAGATCGTGAAGCTGATCGACGCGGTCCGCACGGTCCATGTCGCCGATCCCGTCCGGCGCTACGCGGTGGATCTGGTCGCGGCCACGCGCACCCACCCCGACCTCAGACTCGGCGCCTCGCCGCGTGCCACGCTGCACCTGCTGCGCGCCGCGAAGGCGTCCGCCGCGCTCAGCGGCCGGGAGTACGCACTGCCGGACGACATCCAGGCGCTCGCGGTGGCGGTCCTGGCCCACCGTCTGCTGCCGACGGCCCAGGCGCAGTTGAACCGCCGCACGGCCGAGCAGGTCGTCCAGGAGCTCCTGCAGCGCACCCCCGTGCCCGCGGCTCCCCAGCAGCAGACCGGCCTCACGATGGGCCGGGGCGCAACCGCCTACGGCCAGCAGCCGCCGCGGAGGCTCTGATGACGCAAGGGGGCACGGAGCACACCGCCGAGGAGGACAAGGGCGGGCTGCGCACCGCGCTCGCCGGGCTCACCACGCGCGGGCGCTCCTTCCTGGCCGCCGGAGTCGCCGCCGCGATCTGTGCTTACGTCCTGGGGCAGAGCGATCTGCTCCGGGTCGGTCTGCTGCTCGCGGCCTTGCCGCTGGTCTGCTCGACCGTGCTGTACCGCACCCGCTACCGGGTCGCGGGCAGCCGCAGGCTCTCCCCCGGGCGGGTGCCCGCGGGCTCCGAGGCCCGCGTCCATCTACTGATGGACAACGTCTCGCGGCTGCCCACCGGCCTCCTGATGCTCCAGGACCGGGTGCCGTACGTGCTCGGTCCGCGGCCCCGCTTCGTCCTGGACCGGGTGGAGGCGGGCGGCCGCCGCGAGGTGTCCTACCGCGTGCGCTCGGACCTGCGCGGCCGCTATCCGCTGGGTCCGCTGCAACTGCGGCTCACCGACCCGTTCGGGATGTGCGAGCTGACCCGTTCCTTCTCGACGTACGACACCCTGACGGTCATCCCGCGCGTGGAGGCGCTGCCGCCGGTGCGGCTGACCGGCGAGGCGAAGGGCTATGGAGACGGACGGCAGCGCTCGCTGGCGCTGGCCGGCGAGGACGACATAATCCCGCGCGGTTACCGCTACGGCGACGACCTGCGCCGGGTGCACTGGCGTCTGACCGCGCGCTACGGCGAGTTGATGGTCCGCCGTGAGGAGCAGCCCCAGCGCTCTCGCTGCACGGTGCTGCTCGACACCCGGGGCATCGCCTTCCAGGGCGCGGGCCCCGACTCGGCCTTCGAATGGGCCGTCTCGGGCACGGCGTCGACGCTGGTGCACATGCTCGAACGGGGCTTCTCCGTACGGCTGTTGACGGACACCGGCAGTTCTGTGCCCGGCGAGGGCGCCGACGGGTTCACGGGCGCCAGCCAGGAGTCGGCGGACGCCGCCGGACTGATGATGGACACGCTCGCCGTGATCGACCACTCGGACGGTGCGGGCCTGTCCCGGGCGTACGACGTGCTGCGCGGCGGCAACGAGGGGCTGCTGATCGCCTTCCTCGGCGACCTGGACGAGGAGCAGGCGACGGTGCTCGGCAAGATGCGCCAACGCAGCGGCGGGGCCGTCGCCTTCCTGCTGGACAGCGAGTCGTGGGTCCGGGAACCGACCGACGTCCCCGGCCCGTTGGACAGGAGCGAGGGTCGACTGCGCATGCTGCGCGAGGCGGGCTGGACGACCGTGATGGCGCCGCGGGGAGCGGCGCTCGCCGACCTGTGGCGGGAGGCGGACCGGCAGCGCACGCACATGGCGTCGACGGGGAGTACTGCGGGGGGTGGTCGCTCATGAGCGGGCGAGCGCGACTGGCGCTGTGCGCGGCCGCGGCCACGCTGATGGCCGCCTGCGCCCTGCTGCCGCTGGTCGACCCGGCGACGTGGATCTTCCAGGCGGCGTTCCTGGTCGCGGTGCAGACCGGTGTGGGCGCGCTGACCCGGCGGGTTCCGCTGGCCCGGCCGCTGACCCTGGCGGTGCAGGCGCTGGTGACGCTGATGCTGCTGACGCTGGTCTTCGCCCGGCAGCAGGCCGTCATCGGAATCGTCCCGGGGCCCGACGTCTTCCAGCACTTCGGAGTGCTGCTGCAGGCGGGCACGGACGACGTCGGGCGGTACTCGATTCCGGCGCCGCTGTCCGACGGCATCCGGCTGATGCTGGTCGGCGGCGTCCTGGTGATCGGACTCGCGGTGGACGCGCTCGCGGTGACGTACCGCAGCGCGGCGCCCGCCGGCCTGCCGCTGCTCGCGCTGTACTCGGTCGCCGCGGGCCTGTCCGGCGGCGGGGCCGCATGGCTGTGGTTCCTGCTGGCCGCCGCCGGCTATCTGATGCTGCTGCTGGCCGAGGGCCGCGACCGGCTCTCCCAGTGGGGCCGCGTCTTCGGCGGGGCGCCCAGCACACCCGGTCCCGACCTGGCGGGAGGCGTCGTCGCGCCCGTCCGCACCGGCCGGCGTATCGGCGCGGTCGCGCTGGGCATCGCGCTGGTGGTGCCGCTCGCCCTGCCCTCGCTCGACGGCGGCCTGCTGGACGGCGCGGGGACGGGCGTGGGGACGGGCTCCGGAGGCGGTGGCACGATCTCCGCGGTGAACCCGCTGGTCTCCCTCCGCGACAGCCTGAACGTGGACGAGGACCGCCAGGTCATGTCGTACCGCACCAACACCGACGACACCCAGGATCTGTATCTGCGGATCGTTTCCCTGGACGACTTCGACGGCACGGCCTGGAAGCCCGCCCAGCGGCACATCGAGGGTGTGCCCGACACGTTCCCGACGCCGATCGGCCTCGGCAGCGATGTCCAGCGGGCCTCGATCCAGACCCGGATCTCGGCGGCCGACTGGTACGCCCAGGACTGGCTCCCGATGCCGTACCCGGCCAGCAAGGTGGACATCAAGGGCAGCTGGCGGTACGAGCCCGTGGGGCGCACCCTCGTCGGGGACCACGGTCAGAGCACGCGCGGCGCGCAGTACGAGGTGACGAGCCTGATCGTGCGGCCGACCGCGGAGCAGCTCGCGAGCGCGCCGGAGCCGTCGGCGGCGTTCAAGCGCGAGTTCACCAAAGTGCCGCAGTCGTTGCCCCCGGTGGTGGCGGCGACCGCCCGAAAGGTCACCGAGGGCTCGAGCAACCACTACGAGCAGGCGGTCAAACTCCAGGACTACTTCGCCGTCAGCGGCAACTTCCGGTACGACACACAGGTGCAGGTCGGTAGCGGCTCCGCCGCGATCGCGCGCTTCCTCAAGGAGAAGGAGGGCTTCTGCGTCCACTTCTCCTTCGCGATGGCCGCGATGGCCCGGACGCTCGGGATACCGGCCCGCGTGGCGGTGGGCTTCACTCCCGGCTCCCCGCAGGCGGACGGTTCCATGTCGGTGGGCCTGCGTGACGCGCACGCCTGGCCCGAGCTGTACTTCGAGGGCGTGGGCTGGACCCGCTTCGAGCCCACTCCGAACCGGGGCACGGTGCCCCAGTACACCCAGACGGAAACGCCGGGCAACGACGTGCCGAGCGTGCCGAAGCCGACCCTGTCGACGTCCACGGCACCTTCCACCGCCCCGTCGGCCAGCGAGAGCTGCTCGGTGCAGCAGCGGAAGCTTCAGGCGTGCCCGAGCGAGTCCTCGCTCGCGGCGGTGGGCTCGCACGACGACAACTGGCCGTGGTTCAAGATCCTTGGGCTGACCTTGGCCGGCCTTCTGGTGCTGGGAGTGCCGCTGCTGCCGATGCTGTGGCGGATGCGGATACGGGCCGTACGGCTCGGCGGGCACGGCCGCACCGAGGCGGACACGGCGGCGTACACACTGGAGGCCTGGCAGGAAGTGACCGATACGGCGTGGGACTACGGGATCGCGCCGGACGAGTCCCAGACCCCGCGCAGGTCCGCCGCGCGCATCGTCCGTCTCGGGAGTCTCGATGAGGCCGCGTCGGCCTCGGTGCACCGGGTGGCGGCGGCTGTGGAGCAGGTCCTGTACGCCCCGCGTCCGCGACCTGTGGCCGGCCTCGCGGACGACGCCCACCGCATCGTGGACACCCTGCGCGCCTCCGCCGGCCGTACCGGCCGCCTCCGCGCTCTCCTCCTCCCCCGCTCAGCCATCCGCGTCGCCTGGGCCGCCGCGGCCAACTGGGCGACGCTCACATCCCGGGCCAGGGCCCACCGGGAGACACTTCTGCGCCGCCGCCCATCCAGTCAGAACAGCTGACGCCGGCGATCCGGCCAGCCGCTACCCGCGACCGCTGTGGGCAGTCGTCCCGCAGGGCGATGGTCGTCCCCCCCGCTCGAGCGACGCCGAGAGTGGGGGGAGTGTGGGCACAGCCACTGGCGCCGGGTGCCGCGTCGAGAAAGCCCTCGGCATCGGGCTGAGCTCGGGTGGGGCGCGCGCGGCGCTTACGGGATGCCGCTTTCTGTGGGACGGCGCCCGCAGCTACGACGGCTGAGGGGGTGTCCGCCCGGAATGGGTGGACACCCCCTCAGTGGTGTCTTTGGGGCGCGCCCCAGGGCTAGTGGCCCTGTTCGTCGCGCCGGCGCTGCCAGCGTTGTTCGATGCGGTCCATCACGGAGCGGCGCTGTCGGCCCTGCCGGCGAGCGGCGGGTGTGCCCGGCGCGGCCGGCTGTTCCCCCGGCTTGGGGGCCTTGCGCCAACCGGTGACGGCAAGCACCGCGCAGCCCAGCATGACGAGGAAGCCCACCACGCTCAGCCAGATCTGTACTGCGACCATTCCGGCCATGAGGAGCGCGATACCCACCAGAAAGCCCGCGACCGCCTGGTAGACCCGTCGCCGGGTATACGTACGCAGCCCGCTTCCCTCAAGCGCTGTCGCGAACTTGGGATCTTCGGCGTACAGCGCTCGCTCCATCTGCTCGAGCATTCGCTGCTCGTGCTCCGAGAGCGGCACGGAGTCCTCCTCATCGTGCAGTCGCCGGGGCGACCGGGGGTCCCCTTCAGGATAGGCAGGGAATCGCCCCCGTGAAACCCGCCCCTCTACGCCAATTCGCCAACCGGAACCCGCCATGGCACCCCGATCCACTGAAGCGTGCATTCCCCAGCGAACGGTCCGTCATGCCGGACGGTCTCCATCGATCATACGGCGCCGAGCACCCGATCGGGGGGTCTGTGGCGTACTCCATCTGCCGCCAAGCCCCTGATCAGCGGCGCACCACGGGAGGCGGCTCAGCCCTCACCGGCCCCCGGCGCCTCAGCGAGCACATGGAGCTGTGTGGCCACGGAGTGGAACGCGGCGAGCTCGGCCGCCGCCGCTTCCAGCTTCAGCAGCGCCTCCAGGGCGCCCGGCTCGGTGTCCACCAGGACCCCCGGCACCAGGTCCGCGAAGACCCGCACACCGTGTACGGCACCGACGCGCAGGCCTGCGCCCTCGACCAGGGCGGTGAGCTGTTCGGCGGTGAAACGGCGGGGTACGGGATCACCCTCGCCCCAGCGTCCGTCCGGGTCATCGAGCGCCTGCCTGGCCTCCTTGAAGTGTCCGGCGAGGGCGCGGGCCAGCACGGCTCCGCCCAGGCCGGCGGCGAGGAGGCTGAGGACACCCTCGGGGCGCAGCGCGTCCACCACGTTGCGCACGCCCTCGGCCGGGTCGTCCACGTACTCCAGAACGCCGTGGCACAGCACCGCGTCGTAGCCACCGCGCTCGACCACGTCGAACAGGCCGTGCGCGTCGCCCTGGACGCCCTGCACACGGTCGGCGACGCCGGCCTCGGCGGCCCGACGCTCCAGCGCGAACAGGGCGTTCGGACTGGGGTCGACGACGGTGACGCGGTGGCCGAGGCGGGCGGCGGGCACGGCGAAGTTGCCGCTGCCGCCCCCGGTGTCGAGTACGTCGAGGGACTCCCGCCCCGTGGCCTTGACCCGGCGGTCCAGGGCGTCCCTGAGGACCTCCCAGACCACGGCGGTACGGAGAGAAGCGCGGGGGCGCATCGGGTCCGACACGGCAGTTGACTCCTCGGCGCGGCACCGCCTGTTGCACGGCGGAGCGAACGGGCGGCCTCCCGGGCCCCTTGTCGGCGCGGAAAGCTTCAGGCGCCTCCACCCTATTGCCTTCACCCCCGTACCCGATCCCCCGTCTCATGCGGCGGCTCCGGTGCCGGGTGCGTGGTGAAGCGGGTAGGCCGGTGTGCGGCTCCCGCGCCGGTCAGCCCGCGTTCGGGACGTCCTGGTCTCCCTCCTGGCGGGGCTGGGGCAGCACCGGTTGCAGCACCAGCATGCGCTCGACGAGGCGCAGGAACATCGCCACGTCGCGTATCAGGTCGTCGGCGTCGCGGGTGGTGGCCGCGCCCTGGATGCCCGCCTCGGCGCGGGCGCGGCGGGTGGCCCCGGAGGCGAACAGGGCGCTCCACTCGGTCAGTTCGGGCGCGATTTCGGGGAGCACTTCCCAGGCGCTCCGGATGCGTGCCCTGCGTCGGGGCGTGGTCTCCGGCCGGCCCCGGGCGGCGAGGACGGCGGCGGCGGTGCGCAGGGCGGCCAGATGAGCCGTCGCATACCGCTCGTTGGGCGTCTCGAGGGCCGTCGCCTCGTCGAGTCCGGCGCGGGCCTGGGCGAGCAGTTCGAGGGCGGCGGGCGGGGCCGTGGCCCGGCGCAGCACGGGGTGCACGTCGCTCGCCGGGCCGGTCGGTGAGGGGGCAGGGCCGGTGGCGCGGCGCCGACGGGCGGCGGCTGCGGACGAGCTGGCCATGACGAACCTCCTGTCGTCTGTGTGACGGCACTGTGGCCGTATGTGCCCATCGTGAGGTATGCCACTGACAATCCGTTCTGACCTGGCCTTTTGCTTCGATCGAAGGTTCGGGATAGTTTTTGCACTGACCAGTCAGTTCAAAAGTAGTTCCAGGGGATGGGGAAGCTGTGGACAGTCCGCATGGACTGGGCGTCACGGCCGAGGACTTCGGGCTCAAGGGCCCCCGCGGCTGGGCGTTCCGAGGAATCCGCGTCGACGCGGAGCCCGGCTCGCTGATCGCCGTCGAGGGGCCCTCCGGCTCCGGCCGTACGTGCCTGCTGCTCGCGCTCACGGGCCGGATGAGGCCCACCGAGGGGACGGCCGCCGTGGGCCCGTCGAGGCTGCCGAAGCAGATGGCCGCGGTGCGCCGGTCGAGCGCGCTCGCGCATGTACCCGGGGTCACCGACCTCGACCCGGCGCTGACCGTCGGGGAGCACCTGAGCGAACGGGCGCTGTTGCAGCGCCGGTTCGGAGGTTCGCTGCGCGGGCTGCTGAGGCCTCGCAGCGAGCGGGCGACGGAGGCGAAGCTGCGGATCGACGCCGCGCTGGCCGCCGCCGGTCTCGACCGGGAGGCGCTGCCCAAGGGGTCGCGGACCGCCGTACGCGACCTGGAACGGCTCGAAGCCCTGCGGTTGTCCGTCGCGCTGGCCCTCATCGGCCGTCCGCGTCTGCTCGGTGTCGACGACACCGACCTCAAGCTCGCGGACGCCGAACGGGCCGAGGTCTGGGCCCTGTTGAAGTCGATCGCCGAGTCCGGCACCACCATCGTGGCGGTGTGCAGCGAGGCTCCCGAGGGCGCCGTCGTCGTGTCCACTCACCAGAAGGAGACGGCCGATGCGTTCGCCGAAACTGGCCGCTCTTGAGCTCAGGCGTTTCGGCCGGGGCACGCTCCCGCGGGCCGCACTGGCCGCGCTCCTGTTGCTGCCCCTGCTGTACGGCGCCCTCTACCTGTGGTCGTTCTGGGACCCGTACGGCCGTCTCGACCGCATTCCCGTGGCGCTCGTGAACGACGACAAGGGAGCGACGGCCGGGGGCAAGAAGGTCGCGGCGGGCGACGCCATCACCAAGGGGCTGCGCGACAGCGACACTTTCGAGTGGCACGAGGTGAGCGCCGCCGAGGCCCGCGAAGGCGTCGAGAACGGCACGTACTACCTGTCGCTGACCATGCCCGGCGACTTCAGTAAGAAGATCGCGTCCAGCTCCGGACAGTCGCCGCGCACGGGCGCGCTCCAGGTGCGTACCAACGACGCGAACAACTACATCGTCGGGCAGATCTCCCGGACGGTGTTCAGCGAAGTGCGCACGGCCGCGTCCACGAAGGCCTCGCGGTCGTTCCTGGACAAGATCTTCATCTCGTTCTCGGACATCCATGGAGCGACCAAGAAGGCCGCCGACGGGGCCGACACGCTCAACGGCGGCATCGGCAAGGCGAAGAAGGGCTCCAAGGCTCTCGCGGACGGGCTGAAGGAGGCCAAGAAGGGCAGCGGGAAGCTCTCCGGGGGCCTGAAGAAACTCAACAAGGGTGCCGGGGATCTGGAGGACGGTTCGCGGCAGGTCGCGGACGGCACGCAGACACTGGCCGACAAGGTCAACGGGGTGGCGGGCAAGGTGGGTCCCTTCCTCAAGGACAACGAGAAGTCGATCGGCGACACGGCCCAGCTCGTCGCCGATTCCGCCTCGGGGATCCGCCACAACCTCGACACCCTGGTGGAGACGGCTCCGGCCGCCGCCAAGGGCGCCCACACGGCCTCCACCACGCTGAACGCCGTCTACAAGGCGCGCTGCGAGACCCTGCCGATCCCGGACGCCGCGTGTCCCGAACTGAAGAAGGCCAAGGAGGCGGCGGCGGACGTGGCGAAGGTCGCCGACGACGTCAACACGCTGGTCGACGACCAGGACGGCGACCTGGACAAGCTCGACAAGAACCTGGCCACGCTCCAGAAGCAGGCCCAGGCGCTCGCTGACCGCTCGCCGCACCTCTCCGAGGACCTTACCGACGCCGTCTCCAAGATCAACAAGCTGAACGAGGGCGCGGACAAGGTCGCCAAGGGGACCAAGAAGCTGCACTCCGGGCTCGGTACGGCCAAGACCGGCGCCGTGGACCTCAACACAGGAGTCGGCGAGCTGACGACGGGCGCCGGCGACCTCGACGGGGGCCTGTACAAGCTCGTCGGCGGCTCCGGGAAACTCGCGGGCAAACTGCACGACGGCGTCGACCGGATCCCCGACTACGACAAGCAGGACCGCGACCAGCGCACCCAGGTCATGGCCGACCCGGTGCGGCTCGCCTCCAAGGATCTGCACAACGCGCCCAACTACGGCACCGGATTCGCCCCGTACTTCATCCCGCTGTCCCTGTGGGTGGGCGCCATGGTGGCGTACATGCTGATCCAGCCGCTCAATCGGCGCGCGCTGGCCGCGGGCGCCTCCGCCTGGCGCATCGCGCTGGCGGGCTGGCTGCCGGTGGCCGCCGTTGGCGTGCTGCAGACGGCGTTCCTGATGGCGGTGCTCCACTGGGCGATCGGCCTGGAGATGGCCAGGGCGGCCGGGACGGTGGGCTTCCTGTTCCTGGTGACGGCGTGCTTCGCCGCGATCGTGCAGTGGCTGAACGCGCGCTTCGGAGCGGCCGGCCGGATCCTCGTCCTCGCCCTGCTCATGCTCCAGTTGACCTCGGCAGGCGGCACGTACCCCGTCCAGACCAGTCCGCGCTTCTTCAACGCGATCCACCCCTTCTTGCCGATGAGTTACGTCGTCGAGGCCCTCAGGAGACTCATCACGGGCGGCGGCCTGGGGCCCGTCTGGCAGGCGTGCGCCGTCCTGGCCGCCTTCACGGTGGGCGCCCTCGCACTCACCGCCCTGTCGGCGCGCCGCAAGCAGGTGTGGACCCTCGACCGGCTGCACCCGGAGCTGATCCTGTGACCGCTCGCACACCCGCTCCTGTGACAATCAGGGCCATGGAAAGCAGCAGCACCAGGGCGGGCGGCAGCAGCACCACGGCGGGCGGCGGCAGCCGTCGCGAGGCGACCCGCCAGAAGCTCTACGAGGCGGCCGTCACCCTGATCGCCGAACAGGGCTTCTCCGCCACCACCGTGGACGAGATCGCCGAGCGCGCCGGAGTCGCGAAGGGCACGGTCTACTACAACTTCGCGAGCAAATCGGTTCTCTTCGAAGAGCTGCTGCGGCACGGCGTGGGGCTCCTCACCGCCTCCCTTCGGGAGGCGGCGGAGAAGACCGCCCGTGACGGCGGCAGCAAGGTCGACGCGCTGGACGCGATGATCCGGGCCGGGCTCGTCTTCATCGAACGCTATCCGGCCTTCACACAGCTGTACGTCGCGGAGCTGTGGCGCACCAACCGGGCCTGGCAGTCCACGCTCATGGTGGTGAGGCAGGAGGCGGTCGCCGTCGTCGAGGGCGTGCTGCGCGACGGTGTGGCGAACGGCGAGCTCAGCGACGAGATCGACATCCCGCTGACGGCGGCCGCACTGGTAGGGATGGTCCTGGTGGCCGCCCTGGACTGGCAGGCCTTCCAGCCGGAACGCTCCCTCGACGACGTCCACGCGGCGCTGTCCCGGCTGCTCCAGGGCCGCGTGAGCGGCAACCGCTGAACGCGGCGCCGGCCCGACGGAGCCGCATCGCGGGCCACACACGAAAGCGCCGGTCCGATGTGGCCGCGTCCCCCGCGGGCCACTCGAACCGGCGCTTCGCCGTGCTCCCCCGTACTCCCCGTACTCCCCCGTTGGGCCCCCGTTCGGTCGTCCCCCGGGTCCCCCCGTGTCTCGCTCCCGCCGACGTGTCGGCGGAAGGAGCGGCCAAGGGCGCGAGGACCGTTCCGCCGCCCCGTGTCGGCGGTACCGGAGCCGCGCCCCTTTCCGTGCCTCCACTCTCCCGTTCGCGCAGGTCGGGCCCATCCGCGCGCGTACTCATCTCACTCCCTAGGTACGAATACTCAGTCCTGGGCACTCATGCCCAGTGCGCGCCGTTGCCGACTGGTTACGATCGCGTCCGTGTCCGTACTCCCCCTGGCCGGGGGCCTGGGGGTTTGCCCCGCACAAGGCACACCACCAGCGGCTGGGCCGGCGGCGTCAACGCGTGCGCGACGGTGTTGCTCCTCGGCGTCTTCGGCGCGCGACCGGGCTGAGCGACGACCTCCCGAGTCCCTTGAGTGCCCTGAGATCCTGGTCACACCGGGCGTTGTCTTCCTGTGCGAGGCGGTCGCCGACAAGCTCCGATACGTGGACTCGGAGTGGGGCGGTGCACCCCCGGCCCAGCGGCGGGCGGTACCGCCGCCCGACGGAACACCGCGACCGGGACTGTCAGTGGCGGCCGATAAAGTCCCTGGCATGGCACGGATTGTGGTGATCGGCGCCGGGATGGGCGCGATGGCGGCCGCCGCCCGGCTGGCCGTCGCGGGCCACCGGGTGGTGGTGTACGAGCGCGCGGCGACGTACGGCGGTGCGGTGCGCCGTTTCGAGCGCGACGGCTTCGCGTTCGACACGGGCCCGGGCCTGCTGCCGCTGCCCGCGGTCTACCGCGATCTGTTCGTCAAGACCGGCAAGCAGCCGCTGGAGGAATGCGTCGAGCTGGTCCAGGTCGACCCATCGGCACGGCACGTCTTCCCGGACGGCACGCAGGTGTCCCTGCCGAACGCCTCACGGGCGGGCGTCGTCACCGCGCTGGACGAAGCGCTCGGGGCGGGTGCGGGCGCGCGCTGGGGTGACTTCCTGGTGCGGGCCCGCGAGGCGTGGGACCGCACGCGCCGGCCGCTCCTGGAGGAGCCGCTGTGGCCCAACTGGTCGGTGCTCGCCGAGCGCGAGCCCTACCCTTCGGTGCCGCACAAGAAGCTGCTGCGCACCCGCCGGGCCGCCACCCTCGCCGAGGTCGCCGCCTGGGAACTGCGCGAGCCACGCCTCGGGGCCCTCCTGGAGAGCCACGCTCTCGCGTACGGGCTCGACCCGCGCGTCACCCCCGCGAGCGCGGCCGTGCTGCCCTACATGGAGCACGCCTTCGGCACCTGGTGTGTGCGAGGCGGAATACGGGAGTTGGCGCGTGCGGTGTACGAGCGGTGTGTCGCCCGAAGGGTCGAGTTCGTCTTCGGCGCCGAGGTCGCCGGGATCGTGGAGAAGGACGGGCGGGCGGCGGGCGTCGAGTTGTCCGACGGCACGGTGGCGGACGCCGACTTCGTGGTCGCGGGTGTCGCGCCCGGCGTGCTGGACGGCCTCGTCCCTGGGACGGCGCCACGGGGTGACGGTGGGGTCTCGCCGCAGCGCGGGGCGCCGAGCCGGCTGACCGTGCTGCTGGCGCTGCGCGGTGGGCGGCCCGAGGGGGTGGCGCATCGGACGGTGGTGCACACGGTCGACCGCGACGACGAGCTGGACCGGCTCTTCGGTGAGCGCCCGGGGCTTCCGGTCGCGCCCACGGTCGTCGTCTCGCGCCCCGACGACCCCGCGCTGGTCCCGGACGAGGAGCACGAGGCGGCCACGCTGACCGTCACCGTACCGGCGGGCAGTCCGGCGTCCGCGCAGGACGTGGAGCGGGTCCTCGGCGTCGCCGAGCGCGCCGTGCCGGGCCTGCCCGACCGTCTCCTGTGGCACCAGGTCCGCACCCCGGACGACATCGCGGAGGTGACCGGAGCTGCGGGCGGCGCGGTTCCCGCCCCCGCGCTCGCGGCGGCGGACGGCCGACTGCTGCACCCGTCGAACAGCACCCGCATACCGGGTCTGTTCACGGTCGGCGGCTGGACCCACCCCGGCGGCGGACTCCCGCACGCGGGCATGTCGGGCGCCCTTGTGGCCGGACTGATCGTGGAGGGGCCGGAGTTCCGGGGCTCGCAGTGAGCACACCGGTGGACTGAAAGAGGGCCCGAGGAAATCCCGGCCGCGAAGCGTCAGTACCGGTACTGCTCGTCGTACCCGTTGCCGGTGCCGTTGCCCTGGTACGGATACGGCTGCTCGGGCGGGAGTTCGCCGCCGTACGGGTCGTCGGTGCCGCGCTGCTGCGGCACCCAGACACCGGCGGCCGGGGTCTCTCCGCCGTAGCCGCCGGTGGCGTACTGGTCCTGGCCGTAGCCCTGCTGCTGCGTGTACTGCTGGTCGCCGCCGTACGTGGTGTCGTACGAGGCACCCTGGTACGTCTGCGTCCCGACGTACGGGTCGGAGTAGGCGGCGTACTGCTGCTGGCCGTTGTCGTAGGCGTACTGCTGCTGGTCGTAGCCGGAGTAGCCGTCGTACGCGTACGCCTGCTGGTCCTGGGACTGGGCGGCCGTCGCGTACGCCTGCTGGTCCTGGGACTGGGCGGCGTAGGACTGGTCGGTCGCGTACGCCGTGTCGCTGTATATGCCGTACGAGCCGGTGTCGTCGGGCAGCGGCTGCGGCTCGTACACGGCGGTGGTCTCGGCGGCCGCGGGCTCGCCGGATCCCGGTGGCATGAACCGGTCGGACTGCGCGGGCGAGAAGACGTCGTCATCGCCGGCGTACTGGTCGTCGTCCGGAAGGGACGCGCCGTCGGTGGCCTCGAGGTCGGAGACCTCCAGCGTCGGGTCCTGGTGGTCCGGCTCGCCGCGGCGGCGCTTGCTGGGCTTGCCGGGCTTGCTCGACGCGGAGCGGCCGTTGATGGCCCAGCCCTGCGCGAAGCCTTGGCGGAAGGAGAGCGTGACGTAGGTCTGGCCGACCGCGAAGGCGGCGGCGCCCAGGCCGATGACCACCACGGAGGGCATCAGCACGCCGAGGACCACACCGAGGAAGCCGACGAAGGCGAGCAGCCGGTAGCGCAGCCGCGCCTTGTACTGCAGCAGGACCTCGCCGAGCAGCCACAACGCGACGACGCCGAACGCGATATAGAGGACCGTCCAGCCCATGTACGCCCCTCTCCCAGTGGCCGCTACGCAGTGTGTCGTACGCGGGTGCGACCGGTCTAGGCCCGCTGTGGGTGGTGCAGGCCCAGATTCTCGTAGATTTCCAGCGTCGCCGTGGAGTTGTTCAGCGTAATGAAGTGCAATCCGGGGACTCCCTCGGCCAGCAGCCTCGCGCAGAACTCCGTGGCGAACTCAATGCCAATGGAGCGTACAGCCGCCGGATCGTCTTTGGCTGTGAGGATCCGCTCTTTGAGGGCGTCCGGGAAGGAGGCGTTGCTGAGCTTGGGGAGCCGTTCCAGCATCTTCACGCTCGTCACCGGCATGACCTCGGGGATGACCGGCGTCGCACAGTCCGCCGCCGCGACGCGATCGCGCAGCCGCAGATACGACTCCGGCTGGAAGAACATCTGGGTGATCGCGTAGTCGGCGCCCGCGCGGCACTTGTCGACGAAGTGCGCGACGTCCAGGTCCCACTCGGTGGAGCGCGGATGCATCTCCGGGAAGGCCGCGACGCCGACGCAGAAGTCGCCGGACTCCTTGATGAGACGGACCAGCTCGGCCGCGTAGGTCAGACCCGTCGGGTGCGGCACCCACTCGCCCATGGGGTCGCCGGGCGGGTCGCCGCGGACCGCGAGCATGTTGCGGATCCCGGCGTCCGCGTACTGACCGATGATGTTGCGCAGTTCCGCGATCGAGTGGTTGACCGCGGTGAGGTGGGCGACCGGGGTGAGCGTCGTGTCGGCGACGATCTGCTCGGTCTCCTTGACGGTGCCGGCGCGCGTCGAGCCGCCCGCGCCGTAGGTCACGGAGACGAAGTCGGGCGCGACGGCCTCGACCCGGCGCAGCGCGTTCCACAGGTTCCGCTCGCCCTTGGGGGTTTTCGGCGCGGAGAACTCGAACGAGTACGTCTTCTTGCCGGTCGCGAGCATGTCGCGCACGGTGCGTGCGCGATCAGTCCTGGTGGAAGCAGATCCGAGGGCCATACCCGCAGGTTAGCCAGGGGGCGCCGGTCCCCCAACCGAAGCGAGGGGAATTGTCCGATTTGCCGACTTCTTGTCCACCCCTCGGACAGTCACCGCGCGCCTACGCGCCGCGCAGCCGCTTCGCGAAGTCCGCCGCCGCGGCTCCCGGGTCCTCCGCCTCCGTGATCGCCCGTACGACGACAACCCGCCGGGCGCCCGCCTCCAGCACCTCGTCGAGGTTGCCCAGGTCGATGCCGCCGATGGCGAACCAGGGACGGGCGGTGCCCAGCGCCGCCGTGTAACGGACCAGGTCCAGGCCGGGCGCGTGGCGGCCGGGCTTGGTGGGGGTGGGCCAGCAGGGACCGGTGCAGAAGTAGTCCACGTCCTGCTGCACGGCGGCGGCCGCGACCTCGGACTCGGCGTGCGTGGAGCGGCCTATCAGGATGTCGTCGCCGAGTATGGCGCGGGCCGCGGGGACGGGGAGGTCGCCTTGGCCCAGGTGCAGTACGTGGGCCTGGATGGCGTGAGCGACATCGGCCCGGTCATTGACCGCGAGGAGCTTGCCGTAGCGGGCGCAGGCGTCCGCGAAGACCTGGAGGTGCTCCAGCTCCTCCGCCGCCTCCATGCCCTTGTCGCGCAGCTGCACGATGTCGACGCCGCTCTCCAGGACCACGTCGAGGAACTCCTCGAGGTCGCCCTGGCGTCTGCGGGCGTCCGTGCACAGGTAGACGCGGGCGTCGGCGAGCTGGGCGCGGACGGTGGTGGCGGCGTTCTCGGGCATGCGTATGTCCCCCGTTGTCGGTGCGTACGGACCAGGGCGGCCGGGGTGGCCCGGCGAACCGTGGTCCGTACGCCGGACGGTCTTGGTTCAGGTCAGACGGCGAGCGCCTGGGCGCGGCGCTTCACCTCCGTGCCGCGATTCTCGCTCAGAGCCTGCGCGGGGGTGCCGGGCAGGGTCGGGTCGGGGGTGAAGAGCCACTCGAGCATCTCTTCGTCGGTGAAGCCGTCGTCCCGCAGGAGCGTCAGGGTGCCGGACAGGCCCTTGACGACCTTCTGCTCGTTCCCGTCGATGAAGGCGGCGGGGACGTGCAGCGCGCGGTTCTCACCACGGCGTACGGCGATCAGCTGGCCCTCCTTGACCAACTGCCGGACGCGGGTCACCTCGACGCCGAGCTGTTCGGCGATGTCGGGGAGGGTGAGCCAGGCGGGGACGAGAGCATCGATCTTTGCGTCAATCTCGGTCACGGGACAAGCCTGCCATCCCGGACTGACAGTCGGAAGCCAAGGGCGTCCGACCTGGGGTGACGGATGACGCCTTTGGCCGCCTTATGAGGGACTTCGCCGTGATCGCCGTGTCACGGACTTCGCCGTGATCGCCGTGTCACGGACTTCGCCGTGATCGCCGTGTGACGGACTATGCCGTGGCCGCCTAGTGACGGATTACGCCGTGGCCGCCGTGTGATGGACTGTGCCGTGACCGCCTTGTGACGGATTACGCCGTGGCCGCCTTGAGAGGCCTCGCCGGATCCGACAACAGCTCCGGATCCATCAGGGCGCCCGACTCGATGAGCCTGCGACCCTGGGCGAGGTCCCTCGGGCGGCCCACCGCCAGGAGGGCGACCAGGCGTCCGGAACGGAGCCAGCAGACCGTCCAGGCGACTCCCGTGGGGTCGCCGCGCCACACCGTCGTGTCGGCGGGCGCGTGGTGGCCGACGTACTGGACGAAACGGCCGAACTGTTCGGACCAGAAGTACGGGACCGGGTCGTACGCCGCCGGGGATTCGCCGATGATGTTCGCCGCGACCGTGCGCGGGCCCTGGAGGGCGTTGTCCCAGTGGTGGACCAGGAGACGGCCCTCGTACCTTCCCGAAGGGAAGGAGGCGCAGTCGCCGACCGCGTAGACATCCGGTACCGAGGTGCGCAGATGGTCGTCGGCCAGGACCTCGCGATGGGCACCGAGCTCGATGCCGGAGCCGGCGAGCCAGGCGGTGGCCGGACGCGCGCCGATGCCGACGACCACGGCGCCCGCGGGCACCCGGGAGCCGTCGTCCAGCACCACCGCGCCGGGCTCGACGCGCTCCACGCGCGCGTGCGTACGCAGTGTGGCCCCGCTGTCCGCGTACCAGGCCGCCATCGGCGCGGCCACCTCGGCGGGCAACGCCCCCGCGAGCGGCCGGTCGGCGGCCTCGACGACGGTCACCGCGCACCCCGCCTCGCGCGCCGCCGTGGCGAACTCGGCGCCGATCCAGCCCGCCCCGACGACCACGATGTCGTGCTGCTGGGCGAGGACGGGACGCAGCCGCTCGGCGTCGTCGAGGGTGCGCAGCAGATGGACCCCGGGCACGCCCTCCGCGCCCGGCAGCCGGATCGGTTCCGCTCCGGTCGCGACGACCAGGACGTCGTACGGCACGGGTCCGGTGGCCGTGTCCAGTTCGTGGTCGCCGGGGCGCAGGCCGAGCGCCTCGCGCCCGAGCTGCAGTTCGATGTCCAGCGCCTCGAAGTCGACGTCGAAGGCGGAGCCCTCGGCCTTGCCGAGCAGGACGGCCTTGGACAGCGGCGGCCGGTCGTACGGCTGGTGCGGCTCCGCACCGATCAGTGTCACGGTGCCGGTGAAGCCCTGTTCGCGCAGCGCGACCGCGCTCTGCACCCCGGCCATCCCCGCGCCCACGATCACGACCCGCCGTGCCGTACGCCCCTGCGACTGCGCCTGCGTCTGCTCGCTCACCTGATCACCATAGACACCTGACAATTTGTCAGTCAGCGGCCGGGCTCAGTGAGCTGTTCCACACTTCTCGCGGAGCTGCTCCACCACGCTCGTCCCACTCCCCGCCTGCGACTCCCATTCCCAGGTCTCCTCCAGACGCACGCGTCCGTCGGGCAGCTCCACCACGAGGGACGCGCAGCGCCCCGACGAGGTGCTGCCGTCGCGCTTCAGCTGCACGTACCGGAAGTCGAGGCGGTCGCCTTCACGGGTACCCACGAGGTGCCCGCGTACGACGTCGCCGCCCGTGTACTCGGCCCAGATCTCGCCGTCCTTCTCGTGGTACGAGAACCGGGTGCGGGTGCCCACCTGACCCGGCGCCTGGTCGGCGACCGGGGCGAGCACGAGGCCGTCGAGCGAACGGGCCATGGACGGAGGCTCCCTTACTGGGAAAGGTGGCGGCGGGCTAGGGTGGTCACCGTAAAGCACTCGCGGGAGCCCGGACGCACCGGGCTGAGAGGGAGGCTGGGACGGCCTCCGACCGTACGAACCTGATCCGGGTCATGCCGGCGAAGGGAGGGGCTGGACGCCCATGTCGCGTACATCAGATGTCCTTGTCATCGGGGGCGGCATCATCGGCCTTGTCACGGCCTGGCGGGCCGCGCAACGCGGGTTCGCCACCGCCGTCGTCGACCCCGAACCCGGCGGCGGAGCGGCCCAGGTGGCCGCCGGAATGCTCGCCGCCGTCACCGAACTGCACTACGGCGAGCAGACCCTGCTGGGCCTCAATCTCGCCTCCGCGCGCCGCTATCCGGACTTCGCCGCCGAGCTCACCCAGGCGAGCGGCCAGGACCTCGGCTACCGACAGTGCGGCACGCTGGCCGTCGCGCTGGACGCCGACGACCGCGCCCATCTGCGGGAACTGCACGCACTGCAACGCCGGTCGGGGCTCGACTCGGAGTGGCTGAGCGGTCGCGAGTGCCGCCGTCTTGAGCCGATGCTCGCGCCCGGCGTACGCGGAGGTCTGCGCGTCGACGGCGATCACCAGGTCGATCCGCGCCGCCTCGCGCGGGCCCTGGTCACGGCGTGTGAGCGGGCCGGTGTGGTGTTCCACCGGGCGTGGGCGGAGCGTTTGAGCGTCGTACGGGACCGGGCCGCCGGAGCGGTCACCACCGATGGCACCGAGCTCGCCGGCGGCCAGATCGTGCTGGCGGGGGGCAGCCTCAGCGGGCGTCTGGCGGGCGTCCCCGACGACGTCCTGCCGCCCGTGCGTCCCGTGAAGGGGCAGGTACTGCGCCTGACCGTGCCGAAGCGGTACGCGCCCTTCCTGAGCCGCACGGTACGTGCCGTCGTGCGCGGCAGCCAGGTCTACCTGGTGCCGCGCGAGAGCGGCGAACTCGTCGTGGGCGCCACCAGCGAGGAGCTGGGCTGGGACACGACAGTGACCGCCGGCGGCGTGTACGAACTGCTGCGCGACGCCCATGAGCTGGTGCCCGGGATCACCGAGCTGCCACTCACGGAGACGCGCGCCGGACTGCGCCCTGCCTCGCCCGACAACGCGCCGCTGCTCGGCCCGACCGAACTGGACGGGCTCCTGCTGGCCACCGGGCACTACCGCAACGGCGTACTGCTCACCCCCATCACCGGTGACGCGATGGCGCACGTCCTGACCACCGGCGAACTCCCCGACGTGGCCCGCCCCTTCACACCCGGGCGCTTCGGCGCCGCCGCCCTCACGGAGCAGCCCGCATGAACATCTTCGTCAACGGAGAGCGACAGCGCATCGACACGGGGACCGCTCTCGACACGCTCGTCGCCACCCTCACCCCCGCGCCGTCCGGGGTGGCCGCCGCGCTCAACGAAACCGTCGTCCCGCGCGCGCAGTGGTCGTCGACAGCCCTCTCCGAGGGAGACCGCATCGAAGTCCTCACCGCCGTCCAAGGAGGCTGAGCCATGGCCGACGATCCCTTCGTCCTCGCTGGTACGTCCTTCTCGTCCCGTCTGATCATGGGTACCGGCGGTGCGCCCAGCCTTGACGTCCTGGAGCGCTCACTCGTGGCGTCCGGCACGGAGCTGACGACGGTCGCGATGCGGCGCGTAAACGCTTGCGTCCACGGTTCGGTGCTGTCGGTGCTCGACAAGCTCGGCATCCGCGTCCTGCCCAACACGGCGGGCTGTTTCACCGCGGGCGAGGCCGTGCTGACCGCTCGTCTCGCGCGCGAAGCGCTCGGCAGCGACCTGGTCAAGCTGGAGGTCATCGCCGACGAGCGCACGCTGCTGCCCGATCCGATCGAGCTGCTCGACGCCGCGGAGACGCTGGTCGACGACGGGTTCACCGTGCTGCCGTACACGAACGATGATCCTGTGCTCGCGCGGAAGCTGGAGGATGTCGGCTGCGCCGCCATCATGCCGCTCGGGTCGCCGATCGGGTCCGGGCTCGGCATCCGCAATCCGCACAACTTCCAGCTGATCGTGGAGCACGCGCGCGTGCCGGTGATTCTGGACGCGGGAGCCGGTACCGCGTCCGACGCGGCGCTCGCGATGGAGCTGGGGTGTGCGGGGGTGATGCTCGCCTCGGCCGTGACGCGCGCCCAGGAGCCGGTGCTCATGGCAGAGGGCATGCGGCACGCCGTCGAGGCCGGCCGGCTCGCCTACCGGGCGGGGCGTATCCCCCGACGGCACTTCGCCGAGGCGTCGTCTCCTGTGGAGGGGCTGGCGCGGTTGGATCCCGAGAGGCCCGCCTTCTAGGTGCCCGGCGCTGCGCTGGGTTCGGGCCCGCCCGCGCACCGCCCGTTTCCAGTCGTCTGGGGAGTGCGCGGGCCTTCCGCGGGGGTTCTTGCCGTTGGCGGGCGCTGCATTCGTCGCGGCTGTGTCGCGGGCTGCCCGCTCGCTGCCTGCGATGTGCGTCACAGGTCGGCTGCAGTCCCGCTCCGGTATCGGCTGAACGGGGCGCGTGACAGTGGCGGCTCGTACACTCACCTGCGTGGATACGACCCTTCAGGACCCGCTTGTCGGGCAGGTGCTCGACGGCCGCTATCGCGTTGACGCACGGATAGCGGTCGGCGGGATGGCCACGGTCTACAGGGCCCTGGACACCCGCCTCGACCGCGTGCTCGCGCTCAAGGTGATGCACCCGACGCTGGCCGCCGACGGCTCGTTCGTCGAGCGGTTCATCCGCGAGGCCAAGTCGGTGGCACGGCTCGCCCACCCCAATGTGGTGCAGGTCTTCGACCAGGGGGCGGACGGGTCGTACGTCTACCTGGCCATGGAGTACGTCGCCGGGTGCACCCTGCGCGACGTACTGCGCGAGCGCGGCGCCCTGCAGCCGCGGGCCGCGCTCGACATCCTCGAGCCGGTGCTCGCCGCGCTCGGCGCCGCGCACCGGGCCGGGTTCGTGCACCGCGACATGAAGCCGGAGAACGTCCTCATAGGGGATGACGGACGGGTCAAGGTGGCCGACTTCGGTCTCGTACGGGCCGTGGACACGGTGACGAACACGACCGGGGCCGTCCTCGGCACCGTGTCCTACCTCGCCCCCGAGCAGATCGAGCACGGCACCGCCGACACCCGCGTCGACGTCTACGCCTGCGGGGTCGTCCTCTACGAGATGCTGACCGGCGCCAAGCCGCACTCCGGGGACTCCCCCGCTCAGGTGCTCTACCAGCACCTTCACACGGACGTACAGCCGCCGTCGGCCACCGTGCCAGGGCTGCCGTACGGGCTCGACGAGCTGGTCGGCACGGCGACCGCCCGCAATCCCGAGGTGCGCCCGCACGACGCGGTGGCGCTGCTCGGTCGGGTACTGGAGGCGCGGGCCGGGCTGACGGCCGAGCAGCTCGACGCGGTACCGCCGGGGGCTCTGTCCGTCGGCCGCGACATCGGCGAGGACCGTACGAGTGTGATCCCGCACTCATTGTCCGTGCCTCGGTTGCTGCCCGTGAACGACGACGAGGACGGCGCACTCGATCGGACCAGTCGGTTCGAGCGGACCGGTCAGTTCGAGCAGACCAGTCAGTTCGCGTCCGCGCCGGCCGCTCCCTCGCGGCGCGCCGCGCGCCCGCGGCGCGGGATGCTCGCGATCGTCGCCGCCATCGTGCTGGTGCTGGGGCTCGGCGCCGGCGTCTGGTACATCAACTCCGGACAGTTCACCAAGGTCCCGCCGATCCTGTCGAAGACGGAGAAGCAGGCCGAGGACCAGTTGGCAAAGGCCGGTCTCGACGTCAAGCAGGTCAAGCACGCGTACAGCGACACCGTGAAGCGGGGCAGCGTCATCAGCGCCGACCCAGAGGTCGGCGCCCGGATTCGCGACAACGCCTCCGTGACGCTGACGGTCTCCAACGGACCGGAGACGGTGAAGGTGCCCGACCTGAAGGGCTTCGCGCTGTTCAAGGCGAAGGAAGTGCTGAAGGGCGACGGACTGGCCGCGGGCATGGTCACCCGGGCGTTCAGCGAGGACGTCCCCAAGGGGTTCGTGATCAGCACGGAACCGGGCGCGGGCACCGAGCGGCACGCCGGATCGGCGATCGCGATCACTGTCAGCAAGGGCAGTCCGGTGGAGGTGCCCGAGGTCACGGGCACGTCCGTCGAGGACGCCAGGGCGGAGCTGGAGGACTCGGGGCTGAAGGTGAAGATCGCCACCGCGAGGGTCAATTCGGAGTTCGACAAGGGCCAGGTCGCCGAGCAGTCGCCGGGCGCGGGCCGCGAGGCCGCCTCGGGCGACACGGTGACGCTGACGATCTCCAAGGGCCCCGAGATGGTCGAGGTCCCGGACGTCGTGGGCGACAGTGTGGACGACGCGAAGCAGGCGCTGGAGGACGCCGGGTTCAAGGTCGAGGAGGACCGCGGGCTTCTCGGTCTCTTCGGGGACAACGTCAAGAGTCAGTCGGTGGACGGCGGTGAGACGGCGCCCAAGGGCTCGACGATCACCATCGAGATCCGCTGAGACAGAGGTCTTCACGGCCGCGAGATCCGCACGCCTGTGCGGGCTTCACCGCTGTGAGATCCGCACGACCGCGAGGCACGCACGCACCACCGCGAGACCCACGCGGCCATAGGCTCCGCGCGGCCGCGAGACCCACGCGGCCATAGGCTCCGCGCGGCCACGAGGCACGCGCGGCCATCGGCTCCACGCGGCACGCGCGGCCATCGGCTCCACGTGGCCACGATGTCAGCGCGGCCATAGGCTCCGCGCGGCCGTGGAATCCGCACAGCCGTGGCCATGGAATCCACAGGACCGTGGAATCCACACGACCGTGCGGTCCGCACCCCCCGGAGGTCCGCCGACCGGGCACCCTGAAGCACGTGACACCCTGAACGGCGTGACCAGCAAGCAGCTCCGCAACCCCGTCGGCGGCCATGTCCCCGTGGCCGGCGGCCTCAACTCCGTCGGTCTGACCTACGCCCGCGACCTCGCGGCCGAGACCGTCCAGGTCTTCGTCGCCAACCCGCGCGGCTGGGCGACGCCCGCCGGAAACCCGAAGCAGGACGAGGAGTTCCGCGCGGCCTGCGCCGCCGAGTCGATCCCCGCGTACGTCCATGCCCCGTATCTGATCAACTTCGGCTCGCACACCGAGGCGACGGTCGAGAAGTCGGTGGAGTCGCTGCGGCACTCACTGCGGCGAGGGCGGGAGATCGGCGCCCTGGGTGTGGTCGTGCACACCGGGAGCGCCACCGGCGGCCGGGACCGGTCCGTGGCCCTCAAGCAGGTGCGCGCACACCTGCTGCCGCTGCTCGACGAGCTGACCCGCGACGACGACCCGTTCCTCCTCCTGGAGTCGACGGCCGGTCAGGGCGCCTCCCTTTGCTCGCGCACCTGGGACTTCGGCCCCTACTTCGAGGCGCTCGACGCCCACCCGAAGCTGGGCGTCTGCCTGGACACCTGCCACATCTTCGCGGCGGGCCACGACCTCACCGGACCGAGCGGCATGCACCAGACCCTCGACCTGCTGGTCGACACCGTCGGCGAGGGGCGACTCAAGCTGATCCACGCCAACGACTCCAAGGATGTGGTCGGCGCCCACAAGGACCGCCACGAGAACATTGGCTCCGGCCACATAGGCGAGGACCCGTTCCGCGCCCTGATGACCCACCCCGCCACCGACGGCGTACCCCTGATCATCGAGACCCCCGGTGGGAAGGAAGGACACGCCGCGGACGTGGAGCGCTTGAAGAAGCTCCGCGACGGCTGAGCCGTGGGGAATACCCCTGGGGGGTATATGGTTCCCGTCTGATGACAGGAACCGTTATCCGCGATGGGGGCCTCATGCAGCACGAAACGCACGCACACCGCGAGATGGACGCGCATGCGCACGCCATCGGCATGGGCAAGCCCACCTGGTCCATGGCAGCCCAGGCGACCCTGCACTGCCTCACAGGCTGCGCCATCGGCGAGGTGCTCGGCATGATCATCGGCACGGCGTTCGGCTGGGGCAACGTGCCCACGACGATCCTGGCGATCGTGCTGGCCTTCTTCTTCGGCTACTCGCTCACGCTGCGCGGGGTGCTGAAGGCCGGCGTCGACTTCCGGACGGCGTTCCAGGTGGCGCTGGCCGCCGACACCCTGTCCATCGCCGTGATGGAGCTGATCGACAACGGCGTGATCGTGCTGTGGCCGGACGCGATGGACGCGGGCCTGGCCGACGCGCTGTTCTGGTTCTCGCTGGCCGTCTCGCTCGTGATCGCCTTCGTGGTCACCACGCCGGTCAACAAGTGGACGATCGGCCGCGGCAAGGGGCACGCGGTGGTGCACCAATACCACCACTGAACCACCGAAGGACAGGATCAGAGCTCGGGGCCGTCCCCGGGCTCTTCCTGATAGGAGTAGCGCTGCTCGCGCCAGGGGTCGCCGACGTTGTGATAGCCGCGCTCTTCCCAGAAGCCGCGGCGGTCGGCGGTCATGTACTCGACGCCGCGGACCCATTTCGGGCCCTTCCAGGCGTAGAGATGGGGGACGACGAGGCGGAGCGGGAAGCCGTGTTCCGCCGTCAGCAGCTCGCCGTCCTTGTGGGTGGCGAAGATCGTGCGGTCGGAGGCGAAGTCCGAGAGGCGGAGGTTCGAGCTGAATCCGTACTCGGCCCAGACCATCACATGGGTGACGGTGGGCGCGGGCGGGGCGATCTCGAGGATCGTACGGGCGGGGATGCCGCCCCATTCGGCCCCGATCATGCTGAACTTGGTGACGCAGTGCAGATCGGACACGACCGAGGCGTACGGCAGAGCCGTGAACTCCTCGTGGGTCCAGCAGTGCTTCTCCCCGTCGGCGGTGGCGCCGAAGACCCTGAACTCCCAGCGTTCGGGGCGGAACTTGGGTACGGGCCCGTAGTGCGTGACCGGCCAGCCGCGCTGAAGTCGCTGCCCCGGCGGAAGCTCCGACTGCGCCGCTTCTCCAGATTCACGCTCCACCGGCTGACCCATGACTCCATCCTGACAGACCCGGGACAGTGCACATGACCAGCCTCGGTCAGATTCGGGCAACTCCTACTAAGCATGCACTTACTGGACGACCTTGTACGCCGGTGCAAAGATGCGGCGCAACCTGCCCAGTCCCCCGCTTGGAAGGAGCCTCTGCGATGCAGGGCGACCCCGAGGTCATCGAATTTCTCAACGAGCAGCTGACCGCCGAGCTGACCGCGATCAACCAGTACTTCCTGCACGCGAAGATGCAGGAGAACTTCGGCTGGACGAAGCTCGCGAAGTACACGCGGCACGAGTCGTTCGACGAGATGAAGCACGCCGAGGTGCTCACCGATCGGATCCTCTTCCTGGAGGGCCTGCCGAACTACCAGCGGCTCTTTCACGTCCGGGTGGGTCAGACCCTCACCGAGATGTTCCAGGCCGACCGGCAGGTGGAGGTCGAGGCGATCGACCGCCTCAAGCGCGGGATCGAGGTGATGCGCGCCAAGGGCGACATCACGTCCGCGAACATCTTCGAGTCGATCCTCGAGGACGAGGAGCACCACATCGACTATCTGGACACCCAGCTGGAACTGGTCGAGAAACTCGGCGAGGCGCTCTACATCGCGCAGCTGATCGAGCAGCCGGAGAGCTAGGGCCCGTCTCAGGCCGCTTCGTTCAGTTCGGCCAGGACCGGCTTGCCCTGGTCCACCAGCTCACGGCGGGGGCACTCACCCCGGCCCAGCAGGGCCTGGATCCGGCGGACACAGGAACCGCAGTCCGTGCCGGCCTTGCATGCCGACGCTATCTGGCGGGGGGTGCAGGCACCGTCGTCCGCGTGCTTCCTCACCTGCGCCTCGGTAACACCGAAGCAGTTGCAGACGTACACGCGGGTCCACCTCCCGACGGGATTCCAGGTCGTGCCGTACCGATGGACCGAATGCCCGCTTGATCGGTGAGGCAAACCTAACCTTACCCGCCATGCCAGGACCGCAAAAGTGCCGTGGGCGCGGATCGTATGTGATCCGCGCCCCACTTCACCTGCGCGTAACAGGCGGAATCCCCGCTGATCTGCTACTGGTCCCGGTACATCTCGGCCACCAGGAAGGCCAGGTCGAGGGACTGGCTGCGGTTCAGGCGCGGGTCGCAGGCCGTCTCGTAGCGCTGGTGCAGGTCGTCGACGAAGATCTCGTCGCCGCCGCCCACGCACTCGGTGACATCGTCACCGGTGAGTTCGACATGGATGCCGCCCGGGTGCGTGCCCAGGCCCTTGTGGACCTCGAAGAAGCCCTTGACCTCGTCGAGCACGTCGTCGAAGCGCCGGGTCTTGTGGCCGGAGGCCGCCTCGTAGGTGTTGCCGTGCATCGGGTCGGTGATCCAGGCGACGGTCGCGCCGGAGGCGGTGACCTTCTCGACCAGCTCGGGCAGCTTGTCGCGGACCTTGTCCGCGCCCATCCGCACGATGAAGGTGAGGCGGCCCGGCTCGCGGTCCGGGTCGAGGCGCTCGATGTACTGCAGCGCGTCCTCGGCCGTGGTCGTCGGGCCCAGCTTGATCCCGATCGGGTTGCGGATCTTCGAGGCGAACTCGATATGCGCGCCGTCCAGCTGACGGGTGCGCTCGCCGATCCACACCATGTGCGCCGAGACGTCGTACAGCTGGCCCGTACGGGAGTCGACCCGGGTCAGCGCCGACTCGTAGTCCAGCAGCAGCGCCTCGTGCGAGGAGAAGAACTCGACGGTCTTGAACTCCTCCGGGTCGGTGCCGCAGGCCCGCATGAAGTTCATCGCGTTGTCGATCTCGCGGGCGAGCTGCTCGTAGCGCTGGCCGGAGGGGGACGACTTCACGAAGTCCTGGTTCCAGGCGTGCACCTGGCGCAGGTCGGCGTAGCCGCCGGTGGTGAAGGCGCGCACCAGGTTGAGCGTGGAGGCGGAGGCGTTGTACATCCGCTTCAGGCGCTCGGGGTCCGGGATCCGGGACTTCTCGTCGAAGTCGAAGCCGTTGACCGAGTCGCCGCGGTACGTCGGCAGGGTCACGCCGTCGCGGGTCTCGGTGCCCTTGGAGCGCGGCTTGGAGTACTGGCCGGCGATGCGGCCGACCTTCACGACCGGCACCGAGGCGGCGTAGGTGAGTACGGCGCCCATCTGGAGCAGGGTCTTGAGCTTGTTGCGGATGTGGTCGGCGGACACGCCGTCGAAGGCCTCGGCGCAGTCGCCGCCCTGGAGGAGGAACGCCTCTCCCTTGGCGACGGACGCCATCCGGGCGCGCAGCTGGTCGCACTCGCCCGCGAAGACGAGCGGCGGATACGACTCGAGGTCCGCGATCACATCGCGCAGAGCCTCGGCATCGGGGTACTCGGGCTGCTGCGCCGCGGGCAGGTCTCGCCAGGTGTTGCCAGCGCTCGCGCTGGACTTAGCGTTCACGGTCACCTCGACAACATTACGGGGTCGTGTCGAGCGTCCATCCACCTGCTCATCAAGTGAGACGGACCGCGCTCGATCGGCGGGGCTCGCGGGCGGCCGTACGACGGGTTCGCACGACCGCCGGCGGAGCGGAGGGGACGCGGCTGGGACAGGTCTGGACAGGTCCTAGTCCACGTCGAGCCGGTCGCGGTCGATGGAGATCGTCACATAGCCGTGGGTCTCGGTCGTGTCGCCCACGTACTGGTGGATCCGCTGGTGCTTGGCCCACAGAGTTCCGGGGATCGTGGGGTCGGAGGTGGTCGGCTCGCCGTTCCAGCGGGCGAAGTGGATCACGTCGGGCAGGGTGACGTCGTTCCGGGCGGCCACCAGGTCGGTGACCAGGGACGAGGTGCTGCCGTACGCGCCGGAGCGATAGCCCAGTTCGTGCAGGCGTTCGGTGTAGGCGTCGAGGTAGGCGAGCACCTGGGAGGTCACGGTTCCTCCGGGCTCGTAGTGCTCCATGTCGTCGTAGATCACTGTGCCCTTGGCGAAGCCGAGGGCGGCGGCCTGGTGGGCCGCGTCGTCGGCGGCCGCGGTGCCCTGTGGCTTCGGGTCGGTGATGGCCGCGCAGTCGCCCTGGCAACTGCCGCCGTCGGAGGAGGGCTGCCGGCCGACGTACAGCGGGAAGAACCGCCAGCCGCGCGTGTACTGGGTCTGCACCCACCCGGCGGTGAGGTTCGTCTGGGCGCAGGCGCGGTTGATCCCGCCGATGTAGACGCCGATGGCTCCGTAGCCGGACGCGTCCCGCCAGGCGTCCATCGCCGACTGGTTCGGCGCGGTGCAGGCGTCGAAGCCCTCGCCCCGGAAGGACGTCGCGTCCGCGGGCAGGGGCGCCGCGGCGGGCACCTCTGTGGTCTCCTCGACCTGCGCAGCGGCGACGGGCAGCCCGGCGCTGCGCAGGACGTCCTGGATCCGGGTGCGGTCGTATCCATACGCGGCGGTCACGGCGATCCGGTCGGCGGTGGCCCGGTACGTACGGGTCGTGCGGTTCTCGGTGACGGCGCTCGCGGCGGCGGGGGCGGGGGTCGGCTGGATCAGGAGCGCTTCGGTACGTCCCCTGGCGCGTGCCGGGCAGTTCTGGCGGGTGCCCGGCGTGCCGAGGTACACGGCGTGCTGGTCGAAGCGGACACAGGCGTCGGGATGTCGCTCCAGGTCGACGACCTGCCAGGAGGCGGGGACGGTGAACGCGTGGCCGCGGTAGGCGACCCGTGCGGTGTCCTCGGAGTCGGAGGGGCTCGGGGCCGCGTGCGCGGCGCCGAGCGGGCCCGCGGCGAGAGCCGCGACCGCGAGGAACACCGTGAGCGCGCGGACGCCGCGGCGGCGGGGCTGGGGTGCATGGGCTGCGTGGATGGCTCTCTCCTCGGTCGGGTTTCCTGGCCATCCATGGCCGGTGGCCGCGCGGTCCGAACGCCACACGCGAACGGTTCACGCTGTTGCCCGTCCCCCGGCGTCGGGTAAGGTGCGGCGCATGTTCGCGCACTCGACCCAGAACTGGTGGTGGACCGCTCATCCGGCGGCCCACTGACTGCGCGTACGCAAGACTTCGCGAAAGGCCGCCCGAGGGGCGGCCTTCGGTGTTTCCCGGGGTCGTTCCTCTCTGACCGAGAAGGAACAGGACCGATGAATCTGCTCGACCTGCTGGACGATCCCCGCCCGTTCGCCCTGCTGCGCCGCCGTACGCCGGGCCACCACCACGAGGTCGTGGAGCTGCTGCTCGGCCCGGTGCGCGAGGTGGACGCCCTTGCGGACATCCCCGACGAGGGCCTGGCGCTCATCCCCTTCCGGCAGATCCGCGAGCGCGGTTTCGACGTCCGCGACGACGGCACTCCGCTCGCGGTGCTCACCCCCGAGGAGACGTACGAACTCCCGCTGGAGCGGGTCCTTTCGCAGCTGCCGTCGCACGAGGTGCGCGTCGAGGGCGGCAGCTTCGACGTCGACGACGAGGAGTACGCCGGGATCGTCGGGCGGGTGCTCCGCGAGGAGATCGGGCGGGGCGAGGGCGCGAACTTCGTGATCCGGCGTACGTACGAGGGTGCGATCCCGGGGTTCGGGAGGGCCGACGCGCTCGCGCTGTTCCGTCGGCTCCTGGTCGGCGAGCGGGGCGCGTACTGGACATACGTCGTGCACACCGGGGACCGCACGCTCGTCGGCGCGAGCCCAGAGGTTCATGTGCGGATGTCGGGCGGCACTGTCGTGATGAACCCGATCAGCGGGACCTACCGCTACCCGGCCGAGGGGCCCACACCGGAGGATCTGCTCGCCTTCCTCGCCGACGGCAAGGAGATCGAGGAGCTCTCGATGGTCGTCGACGAGGAGCTCAAGATGATGTGCACGGTCGGCGACATGGGCGGCGTGGTGATCGGGCCACGGCTCAAGGAGATGGCCCATCTCGCGCACACGGAGTACGAGTTGCGGGGCCGGTCCTCGCTCGATGTGCGGGACGTCCTGCGCGAGACCATGTTCGCGGCGACCGTCACCGGATCACCGGTGCAGAACGCGTGCCGGGTGATCGAGCGGCACGAGGTCGGCGGGCGCGGCTATTACGCGGGAGCGCTGGCCCTCGTGGGACGGGACGCGGGCGGAGCACAGACCCTCGACTCCCCCATCCTCATCCGGACCGCCGACATCGACGCCGACGGGCGGCTGCGGGTGCCGGTCGGCGCCACCCTCGTACGGGGATCGGATCCGGCGAGCGAGGTCGCCGAGACGCACGCCAAGGCGGCGGGCGTGCTGGCGGCCCTGGGGGTCGTGGGGACGAGGCCGCGCGAGGAGCGCGTACGGCCGAGGCTGGCCGACGACCCGCGGGTGCGGGCGGCGCTGGACGGGCGGCGGGCCTCGCTCGCGCCGTTCTGGCTGCGGATGCAGGAGCGGGGCGACGCGCTCGAGGGCCATGCCCTCGTCGTGGACGGCGAGGACACCTTCACCGCGATGCTGGCGCATCTGCTGCGGTCGTCGGGGCTCGAGGTGAGCGTACGGCGCTACGACGAGCCGGGGCTTGGGGAGGCCGTCGCGCGGCACGAGGGGCCGCTGATCCTGGGCCCCGGGCCCGGTGACCCCTCAGATATGACGGACCCCAAGATGCGGTTCCTGCGGGAACTCACCGCCGACGTCATCCGCACCCACCGCCACGGCGTCCTCGGTGTCTGCCTCGGACATGAGCTGATCGCGGCCGAGCTGGGCCTGGAGATCGTCCGCAAGGAAGTGCCGTACCAGGGAGCGCAGAGCGAGATCGACCTCTTCGGGCGGACGGAGACCGTCGGCTTCTACAACAGCTTTGTGGCGCGCTGCGACGAGGAGACGGGGGCGGAACTCGCGGCCCACGGCATCGAGGTCAGCCGGAGCGACAGCGGCGAGGTGCACGCGATGCGCGGTCCCGGGTTCGCGGGCGTCCAGTTCCACCCGGAGTCGGTGCTGACGCTGAACGGCGCGGCTGTCGCGGGGGCACTGATCGATCAGATGAGGGGCACCAGCACGTTCTCCGAGCGGCGGCCCTCGGTGTAGTCGAGGACGTTGGTGACCGTGGCGTCGACGATCTGGCCGACGGCGTCCTCGGTGTAGTACGCCTGGTGGGAGGTGACCAGGACGTTCGGGAAGGTGACGAGGCGGGCCAGGGTGTCGTCCTCGATGGCTTCGAGGGACTTGTCGAGGAAGAAGAGTCCGGCTTCCGCCTCGTACACGTCGAGGCCGACGCCCGTGAAACGGCCCTCGCGCAGTTCGGCGACGAGGGCCTGGGTGTCGATCAGGCCGCCCCGGCTGGAGTTCACCAGGATCGCGTCGTCCTTCATGCCGCGCAGGGCGTCGGCGTCGATGAGGTGCTGAGTCTGAGGCATCAGCGGTACGTGCAGGGTGACCAGGTCGGACTCGGCGAGGAGGCGTTCCTTGGGGACGTACTTCATGCCGAGTTCGACGCAGGCCGGGTTCTGGGCGATGTCCCAGCCGAGCAGGTTCATGCCGAAGCCGTGGGCGATCCGGCTGAACGCTTCGCCGATCTTGCCGGTGCCGAGGACGCCCGCGGTGCGGCCGTGCATGTCGCGGCCCATCAGCCCGTCGAGGCGGAAGTCGAAGTCGCGGGTGCGGGTGGCGGCGCGCACGATCCGGCGGTTGACGGCCAGGCCGAGGGCCCAGGCGAACTCGGCGACGGAGTGCGGCGAGTAGGAGGAGACCCGGGCGACGGTCATGCCGAGGCGCTCGGCGACCTTGAGGTCGATGTTGTTGAAGCCGGTGGAGCGCTGGGCGATGAGCTGACTTCCGCCGGCCGCCAGGGTCTGCAGGACGCGGTGGCCCAGGGCGCAGTTGACGCTGGTGGAGACGGCCTCGTAGCCGGCCGCGATGGGGGCGGTGTCCTCGTTCAGGAAGACGTCCAGGCAGCGGACTTCGTGGTGCCCTTCGAAGGCCTTCTCGATCAGGGGCTTCTCGTCGGACTGCACGCCGAAGGCGAGGACCTCCACGCTTCCTCCCGGTCTGCAGGGTTATGGGCCGAATATACGGCCCATAACCCTGGCGCGCCGGGCAGCGATCCGCCGTCAGCCGTCAGCCGTCAGCCGTCAGCCGTCAGCCGTCAGCCGTCAGCCGTCAGCCGTCAGCCGTCAGCCGTCAGCCGTCAGCCGAAGAAGACGCCGACCTCCTCGTAAAGTTTCGGGTCGACGGTCTTGAGTTTGGCCGTGGCCTCGGAGATGGGGACGCGGACGATGTCCGTGCCGCGCAGGGCGACCATCTTGCCGAAGTCGCCGTCCCGGACGGCCTCGATGGCGTGCAGGCCGAAGCGGGTGGCGAGCCAGCGGTCGAAGGCGCTGGGGGTGCCACCGCGCTGGATGTGGCCGAGGACCGTGGTCCGCGCCTCCTTTCCGGTGCGCCTCTCGATCTCCTTGGCCAGCCACTCGCCGACGCCGGAGAGCCGGACGTGCCCGAAGGAGTCGAGCGTGCCGTCCTTGAGGACCATGTCGCCGTCCTTGGGCATGGCGCCCTCGGCGACGACCACGATCGGGGCGTACGAGGCCTTGAAGCGGGAGGTGATCCAGGCGCAGACCTGGTCGACGTCGAAGCGCTGCTCGGGGATGAGGATGACGTTCGCGCCGCCCGCGAGTCCGGAGTGCAGCGCGATCCAGCCCGCGTGACGGCCCATCACCTCGCAGACGAGGACGCGCATATGCGACTCGGCGGTGGTGTGGAGGCGGTCGATCGCCTCCGTCGCGATGCCGACCGCCGTGTCGAAGCCGAAGGTGTAGTCGGTGGCCGAGAGGTCGTTGTCGATGGTCTTCGGTACGCCGATGACATGGATGCCGTACTCGTCGGCGAGCCGCGCCGCGACCCCCAGGGTGTCCTCGCCGCCGATCGCGATGAGCGCGTCGACCTCCTGCTTGGCGAGGTTCTCCTTGATCCGGCGGATGCCGTTCTCCTGCTTGAGGGGGTTGGTGCGCGAGGAGCCGAGGATGGTGCCGCCGCGGGGCAGGATGCCGCGCACGGCGGGAATGTCGAGCCGGACCGAGTCCCCTTCGAGCGGACCCCGCCAGCCGTCCCGGAAGCCGACGAAGTCATAGCCGTACTCCTGCACGCCCTTACGGACGATGCCCCGGATGACGGCGTTGAGCCCGGGGCAGTCGCCGCCTCCGGTCAGTACTCCGACCCGCATGGAAAGTCCCTTCGCCGCGGTTGCCTGATGGACTCACGCTAATAGTGATCCAGGTCACTTCGGCATGGGGCGGAAGGTCAATTCCGGTGAATTGTCGCGGAGTTGATCAGTGAATATCACCCGAAGGTGAGTATCAGGCGGTTTACGCCTCGTCCAGGCCGCGCTCTATGGCGTAGCGCACCAGCTCCACGCGGTTGTGCAACTGGAGCTTGCCCAGGGTGTTCTGCACATGGTTTTGCACCGTGCGGTGGGAGATGACGAGGCGCTCGGCTATCTGCTTGTAGCTCAGGCCCTTGGCCACCAGCCGGAGCACCTCGGTCTCCCGGTCGGTGAGCTGCGGGGCCCTGGGCTCGTCGGCGCCCGCGGCGGGCGCCGGTTCGGAAGCCAGCCGGCGGTACTCGCCGAGGACCAGGCCCGCGAGTCCGGGCGTGAATACCGGGTCCCCGACAGCCGTACGGCGCACCGCGTCGAGCAGCTCCTCGGTGGACGCCGACTTGAGCAGATAGCCGGTGGCGCCGGACTTCACCGCCTCCAGGACGTCAGCGTGCTCGCCGCTGGCGGACAGGACCAGGACGCGCAGCGCCGGGTTCGCGCCGACCAGCTCCTTGCAGACCTGGACGCCCGGCTTGGCGGGCAGATTCAGGTCGAGCACGAGGACGTCGGGCGCTGCGGCCCGGGCGCGGCGCACGGCCTGCTCGCCGTCGCCCGCGGTGGCGACCACGTCGAAGCCGGACTCGGCCAGGTCCCGGGCGACGGCGTCGCGCCACATGGGGTGATCGTCGACCACCATGACCTTGATCGGCCCCTCGCCCCGCACGTCCATGGCCTCCGTCGTCGCCGTCATCGCCGCCCCACCGTCGCCGTCATCGCCGCCCCGCCCTCTCCGTCATCCCGGGACGCCCTCGCCGTCATCGCCGCCCCACCGTCGCCGTCATCGCCGCCCCACCCTCTCCCTCATCCCGGGACGCCCTCTGCGCCATCCCGGGACGCCCTCGCCGTCATCGCCGGACCACTGTCCTCGTCATCGCCGTCATCGCCGTACCGCCTTCCCCCGTGAGACCTTCAGCTCCTTCGGTACCTTCAGCTCGACTTCTGTGCCCTGGCCCGGCACCGAGATCAGCTCGGCCGTGCCGCCCAGCTCGCGCAGCCGGCCGCGGATCGACAGGGCGACCCCGAGCCGCCCCTCGCCCTCGGCCTGGGCTAGTCGGCCCTCCGGGATGCCGGGGCCGTCGTCGCGGACGGTCACGATCACCGCGTCCGGCTCGTCCTCGACCAGGATCCAGGCCCGGGCGTCCGCACCGGCGTGCTCGCGGACATTGTCCAGGGCGGCACCGACAGCGGCGGCCAGTTCCCTGGCGGCGGCCGGGTCGAGCGGCACGGGCGCGCCGGGTTCGGAGAAGGTCACTCGGGCGGCGGCGTACGGGGCGAGCAGCGCGCGCAGGTCGACGGGGCCGTCCTCGTCGGGCTCCTCCACCGCACGTACGAGGGCGCCCTGGGCGGCGTCCTCGGACACCCGGGACACGGGGATCAGGCCGCCCGAGACCAGCGTGCGCAGCGCGACCTCCTGCTCGCCGGCCATCCGGCCCAGCTCGGCCGCCTCGCCGCCGAGCGCGGAGCCGCGCCGCTGCACCATGGCGAGGACCTGGAGCACGCTGTCGTGGATGTCGCGGGCGAGGCGCTCGCGTTCGCGGGTGGCGGCCTCGATCTCCAGGGCGCGGGCGAGGGTGCGCTCGGAGGCGCGGGCGACCTCGACGACGTATCCGATGGCGATGGAGGCGACCCAGACGAGGATCACGTTGTGAACGGTGTCGCGGGTCGGGGCGCCGCGCTCGACGATGTTGACGGCGGCGACGAGGGTGGAGGCGAAGGCCGCCCAGCGCCAGCCGCCCTTGATCGCGAAGGCGAGCACGGACCCGGCGGTCCATATCGACGGCAGGGTCGGGCCACCGGCCTCTATCCGCGAGGAGGCGTCGGCGACCCGGGTGAGCAGGATGCCGACGAGCGCGATGGTGAGGTCCGCGGTGAGGAACCGCTTCGTGCAGCTGGCCGCGTTAGCGACCCTGGGGAGGGTCGCGAGGGTCCAGACGAACAGCAGCGCGTAGAACGCGATGGCCACCCAGGGGCGGGCGAACTTGTCGTACGCGGTGGCGAAAAGCCCGACCGCGTACAGCATGGTCAGGACGCGGTACGCGGTGAGCGCGCGCCACAGCGGCTGCTCGACCGACATCCTCATGACTCTCTCGCGCTTGGCCATGTCCCCCCACCCACCCCACCACTCCTGACGGACGCGTCTAGGAGCCGGACCGTTCCTTCTCCGCCTGTTCGGCTTCCTTGGCGGCCTGCTTCTCCGCTTCCGCGAGCGCGGCCTTCGCCGCCTTCTCGGCGTCCTTCTCGGCCTTCGCCGCCTCCGCGATCTGCCGCTTGGCGGCCGTCGCATATATGTCGACGTACTCCTGGCCGGAGAGCTTCATGATCTCGTACATGACCTCGTCGGTCACCGCGCGGAGCACGAAACGGTCGGACTCCATGCCGCTGTAACGGCTGAAGTCCAGCGGCTTGCCGATGCGGATGCCCGGGCGCATCAGCTTGGGCATCACCTTGCCCGGCGGCTGGATCTTCTCGGTGTCGATCATCGCGACGGGGATGACCGGCGCGCCGGAGGCGAGCGCCACGCGCGCGAGGCCACCGGGTTTGCCACGGTAGAGGCGGCCGTCGGGCGAGCGCGTGCCCTCCGGGTAGATGCCGAACAACTCACCGCGCTCCAGCACATCGATGCCGCTCTTGATGGCGGCCTCACCGGCGCCGCGCGCGCCGGAGCGGTCGACCGGGAGCTGGCCGACGCCCTTGAAGAAGGCGGCGGTCATCCGGCCCTTGATACCGGGCGTCGTGAAGTACTCGGCCTTCGCGATGAAGGTCACCTTGCGGTCGAGGACCGCGGGCAGGAAGAACGAGTCCGAGAACGACAGGTGATTGCTCGCCAGAATGGCGGGGCCCTCGGCGGGGATGTTCTCGAGGCCTTCCACCCAGGGTCTGAAGGCGAGCTTCAGTGGCCCTCCGATGGAAAACTTCATTGCGCCGTAGATCAACCGAGTGCCTCCTGTGTCGTCGTTCAGACCTTAACCCGGAGCACCGTCAAAGGAGCCGACGACCCTGGTCGGTGTCAGTGCGGTCGCGTACGGTGAACCACACCTGGACTCGTTCACGCCCCTCTCATGAACAGGAGACCGAAGGTGCCGGTCCTTCCTGGAGCCGAGCCGTTCCGCCACGAGGGCGGAGAGGTCGGCGTCCTCCTCTGCCACGGTTTCACCGGGTCCCCGCAGTCGCTGCGCCCCTGGGCGGAGTATCTCGCCGGACGCGGTCTGACCGTCGCGCTGCCGCTGCTGCCGGGGCACGGCACCCGCTGGGAGGACATGCAGCTCACCGGCTGGCAGGACTGGTACGCGGAGGTGGACCGCGAGCTGCGCGCCCTGAGGGAGCGGTGCGCGCAGGTGTTCGTCTTCGGCCTCTCCATGGGCGGCGCCCTGACGCTGCGCCTGGCGGCCAAGCACGGTGACGAGATCAGCGGCGTCGTGCTGGTCAACCCGGCGAACAAGGTGCACGGTCTTGCCGCGTACACCCTTCCGGTGCTGCGGCACTTCGTCCGTACGGCGAAGGGCATCACGAGCGACATCGCCAAGGACGACGGCCTCGAGGTCGGCTACGACAAGGTGCCGCTGCACGCGGCGCACTCGATGCGCATCTTCTACCGCCTGGTCGACGGCGAGCTGCCCCAGGTCACCCAGCCGATGCTGCTGCTGCACAGCCCCCAGGACCATGTCGTGCCGCCCGCCGACTCGGCGCGCATCCTCAGCCGTGTGTCGTCCATGGACGTGACGGAGATCCTGCTGGAACAGAGCTACCACGTCGCGACGTTGGACCACGACGCGGACCGGATCTTCGAGGAGAGCTACGCGTTCATCGCCCGGCTCGCACCCAGTGCCGGCAAGGAGTCCGGCGCGGGTCAGGTGAGTCAGCAGGAAGGGACGGCCACCGGTGGCTGAGCACGACGCGGAGCGCGGCGATTCCGAGGAGAAGGGCGTACCTGTCGGCGAGCCCGTCGGGGAGTCCCTCGACGAGGAGCAGGGCGCGGCCTTCGACGAGGACGCCGCGTGGCAGGCCATCGTCGAGGGATACGGCGAGGAGCCGGTGGACCCGCCCGGCGCAAAACCGTTCAAGTCGGTCGAGGACCTGGCGCTGCTCGACCCGGAGACGAACGACCGGCCCGAGAGCGCGGAGCAGGAGGAGTCCGGGGAGAAGCCGGCCGCGGCAGGCCCCCTGGGCGGCTCCGTCTCCTTCGCGCCCGGCGTCGGCGGCCCGCGCGACTACAAGGCGCCCGAGTCGACCGACGAGGACTTCGACGAGGACGACGAGGGCCACTTCGTACCGCCCGAGCCGCCCCCGCTGCCGGCCGCCGACACCACGGCCAAGTTCGCCTGGCTCGGCGTGATCGGCGGCCCGATCCTGCTGCTGCTGGCCGTCCTCCTCGGCTGGGACATGACCTGGTGGCTGGCCACCCTCAGCATCGGCGGCTTCCTCGGCGGCTTCGCCACGCTGGTGATGCGCATGAAGACCGACGACGAGGACGGGGACGATCCCGGCCGCGGCGCGGTGGTCTGACAACCGCCTCAGCTCGCGGGCACCCTGAGGGCGGCCAGGACCGGCAGATGGTCCGTGGCCGACCGCAGATCCGTCTCGGCGATCCCCGCCAGCCCCAGCGGCACCCCGCACCCCAGGACCTCGACCCCTTCCGTGGCGAAGATCGCGTCAATGCGCTGGTGCGGGTCGACGGGCGTGGAGGTGTACTCCGCACCCCAGGGCCGGGTCGCCCAGCCGTCCTGAAGAACACCAGCAAGGCGCTGGAACGTACGCCCGCCGGGGCGCTCATTGAGATCGCCCCCCGCCACGGCATACGGGACACCAAGCCCGGCGAGCCGATCGAGAAGCATGCCCCCCTGCGCGTACCGCTCGTCCTTCTGAAGACTCAGATGACAGCTGAGCACACCGAGCCTGACGCTCCCGAACCGCACCACGGCCGTCGCGAACCCACGCCGATGCAGCCCGGGCGTGAGCGGGAGCAGCACGTCCTCGGTACGTTCGACGGTCGCCCGCAGCGAGCACAGAAGAGCGGGCCCGGATGCCGTGGCACCCCCCGAGAGGATCATCATCCCCGAGGCCGCAGCCAGCCGAGCCAGCTTCTTGCGCCACCGAAAGAACCGCGGCGCCTCCTGAACCAGCACAAGGTCCGGCTCACAAGCCCTGATCACCCGCGCGAGCGCACCGGTGTCATCACGCATCGACCGGATGTTGTAACTGAGCACCCGAACCACGACCGAACCATCGTCCTCGGTACGGGAGTTGGGCAGCGGACTGACGAAGGAGCTGGCCGACATGGCGATCAACATACGACACCTCACGCCACCACGACCGCACACCGACACGAAGCCGCACCCGCCCACCGGCGGAAGGGGCCGTGCCGGTACATCGAATGCCCGCATCCGAACGGATCGAAGGAAGAGAGCACCCTTCCATCCCACAGCTGATCCGTTCGGATGCGGGCGGATGTACCGGCGCGGCCCCGCCCCACCACCGGACCGGGGGCGAACCTCACCGCCGGACCGGGCCGAAACCCATCACCGGACCGGGGGCGGACTCCGCCACCGGACCGGGCCGAACCCCGCTACCGGACCGGGGCGAACCCCACCCCCGGCGGAAAGCCGTCACATGATCGGGTCCGGCTCCCGGGCCAGGTCCGCCGCGCCCACAAGACCGGCCTTGTTCCCCAGCCGGGCCGCGATGACATCGGCCACCGGCCGCCAGTTCCCGCCCACCAGCCACCGCTTGTACGACTTACGGATCGGGTCGAGCACCAGCTCACCCTCGTCGGACAGCCCGCCGCCGACGATGAAGGCGGACGGATCGAACAGCGAGGCGAGATCAGCCAGGCCCGCACCGGCCCACCGGGCCAGCTCACGATAGGAGTCCACGGCGACGGGGTCACCCTGCCTCGCGGCCACCGAGATGTGCTTGCCCTCGATCCCGTCCGGCGTGCCATTGCCCAGCGCCAGCAGGATCTCCGCGTTCTCAGGAGTCGCGTTGGCCCGCTGCTTGGCGTACCGAACGAGCGCCCGCCCGGAGGCGTACTGCTCCCAGCACCCCTGCGAACCGCACCCGCACAGCAGACCGTCCGGCACCACCCGGATGTGCCCGAACTCGGCGGCCACCCCGAAATGCCCGCGGCGCAGCTTGTTGCCGATGATGATGCCGCCGCCCAGGCCCGTGCCCAGGGTGATGCAGATGACGTTGCGGTGGCCCTTGCCCGCCCCGAACTTGTACTCGCCCCAGGCCGCCGCGTTCGCGTCGTTCTCGACGACGACCGGCAGGCCCACCCGGGCTTCGACCTCGGCCTTGAGCGGCTCCTGCCGCCAGTCGATGTTCGGCGCGAAGTAGACCGTCGAGCGCTGGCGGTTCACGTATCCCGCGGCACCGATGCCCACCCCGACGATGTCGTGACCGGCGCGCGCGCCCTCCACGGCGGAGGCGATGGCGTCCACGATGGCCCGCGGCGTGCTGGGGGTCGGCACCTTGTGCGTCGAGAGGATCTTGCCTTCCTCGTCGACCACACCGGCCGCGATCTTCGTGCCGCCGATATCGACGCCGATGGTGAGTCCCATGAATCCCTCAGTTTCGGTCGAGCCCCGCTATGGCCAACCGTACCCGAGGGGCCTTTAGTCCAAATCAATCCGCTCCCCGGGACCGGTTCCCTCATCGCGAGGGCCGGTGCCCGGGGTCGTCCAGCGCCGCTCCTGTGCCTCGACGGCCGAGCGGTAGGCGGCAAGCAGCTCGGAACCCGCGGCCGCGAGGTGATCGAACACATCCGGATTGCGCTCTATCACCGGTTCGACGGCGGCCTTGGCCTGCTGCACGACCTGGTTGACCATCTGCTGGGCCGTTCCGGAGGCGACCGCGCCGAAGAGCGGCGACTGCAGCCCGGACAGCTTGTCGGCGACGGCGTCGACGAGCTTGCGCAGCTCCTCGGCGGCCGAGCCCGGCTGCGCGCCGTACTGGGTCCGGCGGCGGGCCTTCTCCGCCGCGAGATCCTCGGCACATGCTTTGGCCCAGGCGTCGGCGTCGGTCGCGCGCGCCTCGTCGGCGCGCGACTCGTCGGCCGTCTCCTCCTGAGCGGCGTCGGATGTGGGGCGCTCTTCGCTCATGGCGGACTCCTGCCTACGATTCGTGCCTTCGACGTTACCCGAACGGGGGTACGCGGTTCATCGTGTCCGTGGCCACAGATCCGGATCCGGCGCGAAGCGGATCCTCAGCTCGCCCTCGCGCAGCGCCGCGCCCGCCACGGTGCAGCGGCGCAGGGCCGACGGGAGCGGGACGATCCTGCGGAACTGCCCGACGCTGACGACGAGTTCGTCGCCGCGCCGGATGAGGTCCAGTTCCTCGCGTATCGCGCCGGGGAGCGAGATGTGCCAGACGAGCACGCCGTCGTCGGCGAGGTGATCGGTGACGGGCCACTCGACGGGGGACGGCGTCTCGTTGACGCCGGGCACGGGGAGCGCGGCGAGATCGTCGGTGCCGCGCGGGTCGTGGCCGAGGTGCGGGACTTCGTGCAGGTCGTACGTCTCCCGCCACTCCTCCAGTGCCTTGCGCTGCTGCGCCGCGAGGGCCGCGAGCCAGGTGTCGTTCGTGGCGCCCGGCAGGACACGGCTCGCGACCAGGGAGTCGACGGGCAGGCCGCGCAGGGCGAGCGCGGTGGTGGCGGCGCGTACGGCGTCGCTGCCGGCCGGTCCCGGTTCGGCGACCAGCCGTACGGTCGTGGCGCGGTCCTCGACGACCGCCTGGACGGCGGCCAGCTCGATGTCCCAGCGCGCCGCCGTCTCGTACAGCCACTCCGCGGGCATCTGGACGCCCGCGAGCCGGCCGAGGACGGGCCGCAGGGCGCGGGCCGCCTGGCGCTCCGGCGGGAGCAGACGGCGCAGATAGCGGCGGAGTTCCTCGGGGAGGGCGAGGAGGGCGAGAGTCTGGGGGGCCGGGGGGAGGTCCACGACCAGAAGGTCGTACGACTCCGACATCGCGGCGTCGCGCAGGGCGCGGAGCAGCGCGAGTTCCTCGGCGCCGGGCAGGGGGGTGACTTCCTCGGCGTCCAGGCGTGCCGCTCCGAGGAGGTCGAGGGCCGTGGTGGCGCGGGACTGGAAGGCGGTGAGGTCGTCGCGGAAGCGTTCCGCCGCGTCGGGGCGCCAGGCGGTGAGGTTTTGCCCGGCTTCCTCCGGGTCCGCGCCTGTCGGTACGCCCAGGGCGGCGCCCAGGGTGTCCGTGCGGTCGGCGCTGAGCACCAGGGTGCGGGTGCCCTGGCGGGCGGCGTTCAGCGCGGTGGCCGCGGCGACGGTGGTACGGCCGGTGCCGCCTTGGCCGGTGATCAGGATGGTGCGCATGAGGGTGAACGGTACCTGCGCCTCGCCGACGGGGCGGACCCGCGCTTCCCGGTTGCCCGGAATCGGAGCGAGCCGCCCCTGGGGGCTCCGCCCCCAGACTCTCGTATCGCGCTTCGCGCTCGTACTCAAACGCCGGACGGGCCAAAAGATCTCCGGCGGGCTAAGAGTCCGACTCCACCCGCTTCTTCAGGCCCGCCAGGGCCCGGTCGATGATGACCTTCTCGGCCTTGCGCTTGATCATGCCGAGCATGGGGATCTTGACGTCGACGGTGAGCTGGTAGGTCACCTCGGTGGCCCCGGCGCCCGCGGGCTTGAGGAGGTAGGAGCCGTCCAGGGAGCGGAGCATCTGGGACTTGACCAGGGTCCAGGAGACCTCGTGGTCGCCGGTCCAGGTGTAGCCCAGGGTCTGGTCGTCCTTGATGGCGCCGGCGTCCATGACGAGGCGCACCTGCTCGGCGCGGCCCTGCTCGTCCGTGACGAGCACCTGGGCCTCCTTCACCTCGCCCGTCCAGTCCGGGTAGCGGGCGAAGTCGGCGATCACCGCCATGACGTCAGTCGGTGCCGCCTCGATCGTGATGCTCGAACTGGTGTGTTCCGCCATCGCGGTGGCTCCTCCAGATGCGGTCCGGTGAGGGAGGGTGGTGCGCACGTGTGTGCAGCGTGAAGGCTACCGCGCACAGCGCCGGGCGCTATCACCCCACCTGGGGTTCACCGCCGACGCCGGCTCACCACTCCAGCACCCAGGGTCTGCCCGACCCGGCGAAGTGGCCCACATTCACGCATTCCGTCGCCCCGACCCGCATCCGGCGGACCAGCGGCTGGTGGACGTGACCGAAGAGCGCGTAGCGGGGGCGCGTGCGCCGGATCGCGTCCAGCAGGGCGCGGGAGCCGCGCTCGAAGCGGCGCGCCACCGTGTCGTACACCAGCTCCGGCACCTCCGGCGGAATGTGCGTGCACAGCACGTCGACCTCGCCGACCGCCTCGACCTTGGCCGCGTACTCCTCGTCGCTGATCTCGTAGGGCGTCCGCATGGGGGTGCGCAGGCCGCCCCCGACGAAGCCGAAGGTCCAGCCGCCGATCTCCACCCGCTCGCCGTCGAGCACCCTTGTGCCGGGTCCGGCGTACTCCTGCCACAGCGTCGGCATGTCGACATTGCCGTACGTCGCGTACGTCGGTGTCGGGAACGCGGCGAACATCTCGGCGTACTGCTTGCGTACCGCCTTCTCGATGGCGGCGGCCCGGTCGGTGCCGATGCCGGTCCACAGCCGGGCGCCGAACGCGCGCGCCTCCTCGAAGCGGCGGGCGGTGCGCAGCTCGACGATGCGGTGGGCGTTCCCGACGCCGAACAGGTCGGGGAAGATGCCGCGCGAGTGGTCGGCGTAGTCGAGGAAGAGGACCAGGTCACCGAGGCAGATCAGGGCGTCCGCACCGTCACCGGCTCTGGCCAGGTCCCGGGCGTTGCCGTGCACGTCACTGACCACATGAACGCGCGTCCTCGGGTTACCGACCGGTGTGAGTGCCATGACGATCAAGCGTAGGCGTGTGGGGCAAATGTGAATAGAGGCGGTCGGACCTGCGGTTACTGGCAAGTCAGGAAAGGCGTGGACTACTGTGCGCGAAGGAACGCCAACACGTGTGACGCACAGAACATCTCGGCGGGACCCCCTGTCGAAGAAGCCATACCGGCGGGTAACGTCCGGCCAGTCCAGTCGTACTCAGGATTTCAACAAGTGATCTCTTGAGTACCTGCCCGAGCCTTGGACCGCACCGTCGCATCACACAGAGTCGTGGCGTCGGCGCCCTATGAGGAGCAGCAGTCTTGCGCGAGTTCAGCCTTCCGGCTTTGTACGAGGTCCCTGCGGACGGAAATCTCACCGACATCGTCCGCAGAAACGCCGCGCAGCATCCCGACGTAGCCGTCATCGCCCGCAAGGTGGGCGGCACCTGGACGGACGTCAGCGCCACCGCCTTCCTCGCCGAGGTGCGCGCCGCGGCCAAGGGCCTGATCGCATCGGGCGTGCAGCCCGGCGACCGGGTGGGCCTGATGTCCCGTACCCGCTACGAGTGGACGCTGCTCGACTTCGCCATCTGGAGCGCGGGCGCGATCACCGTGCCGGTGTACGAGACCAGCTCCGCCGAGCAGGTGCAGTGGATCCTCGGCGACTCGGGCGCGACCGCCTGTGTCGTGGAGCTGGACACGCACGCCGCCGCCGTGGAGTCGGTGCGCGACCGGCTGCCCGCCCTCAAGCACGTCTGGCAGATCGAGGCCGGCGGCGTCGAGGAGCTGGGGCGCCTCGGCAAGGACGTCAGCGACGCCACCGTCGAGGAGCGCAGCTCGCTCGCGAAGGCGGACGACCCGGCGACCATCGTCTACACCTCCGGCACCACCGGCCGTCCCAAGGGCTGTGTCCTCACCCACCGCGCCTTCTTCGCCGAGTGCGGCAACATCGTGGAGCGACTGCGCCCGCTGTTCCGGACGGGCGAGTGTTCCGTCCTCCTCTTCCTTCCGCTCGCGCACGTCTTCGGACGGCTGGTGCAGGTCGCGCCGATGATGGCGCCGATCAAGCTGGGCTGCGTCCCGGACATCAAGAACCTCACCGACGAACTGGCCGCGTTCCGGCCGACGCTGATCCTCGGTGTGCCGCGCGTCTTCGAGAAGGTGTACAACTCGGCGCGCGCCAAGGCGCAGGCGGACGGCAAGGGGAAGATCTTCGACAAGGCGGCGGACACGGCGATCGCGTACAGCCGCGCGCTGGACACCCCTTCGGGCCCGCCCCTCGGCCTGAAGATCAAGTACAAGACCTTCGACAAGCTCGTCTACAGCAAGCTGCGCGCGGTCCTCGGCGGTCGCGGCGAGTACGCCATCTCCGGCGGTGCCCCGCTCGGCGAGCGCCTCGGCCACTTCTTCCGCGGCATCGGCTTCACGGTCCTCGAGGGCTACGGCCTCACCGAGTCCTGCGCCGCCACCGCCTTCAACCCCTGGGACCGTACGAAGATCGGTACGGTCGGCCAGCCGCTGCCCGGTTCCGTGATCCGCATCGCGGACGACGGGGAGGTGCTGCTGCACGGCGAGCACCTCTTCAAGGGGTACTACAACAACGAGGCCGCGACCGCCGAGGCGCTGGCCGACGGCTGGTTCCACACCGGTGACATCGGCACCCTCGACGAGGACGGCTACCTCCGCATCACCGGCCGCAAGAAGGAGATCATCGTCACCGCGGGCGGCAAGAACGTGGCCCCGGCCGTGATCGAGGACCGTATCCGCGCGCACGCGCTGGTCGCCGAGTGCATGGTGGTCGGCGACGGGCGCCCCTTCGTCGGCGCGCTGGTCACCGTCGACGAGGAGTTCCTGGGCCGCTGGGCCGAGGAGCACGGGAAGCCTGCCGGCTCCACCGCGGAGTCTCTGCGTGCGGACGCGGACCTGGTCGCCGCGATCCAGGACGCGGTCGATGACGGCAACGCCGCCGTCTCGAAGGCGGAGTCCGTGCGCAAGTTCCGGATCCTCGCCTCCCAGTTCTCCGAGGAGTCGGGGCACCTCACGCCGTCGCTGAAGCTGAAGCGGAATGTGGTGGCGAAGGATTACGCCGACGAGATCGAGGCGATTTATCGGGGCTGACGCCCCAGCACCGCCCTGCCGCCTAGCGGCGGGGGTTTCGTTGCGGCCGACCCGCCGTGCGTGGTTGTTCGCGCAGTTCCCCGCGCCCCTGACAGGGGCGCGGGGCTGTGAC